>JAUILH010000037.1 GCA_030433115.1 Bacteroidia bacterium
TTCTCACAAACCTACGAATTTGAAACGGTAAAAGATTTGTCGTGTACTGAAGTTAAAAGTCAGGATATTACAGGAACGTGCTGGAGTTACAGTACCACCTCATTTTTGGAGTCTGAGTTTATTAGAATGGGCAAGGGTTCCATCGACTTATCAGAGATGTACAATGTACGCATGGTCTACCCGGAAAAAGCAATTAACTATGTTCGATATCATGGAAAAACTCAGTTTGGTCAGGGAAGTTTGTCGCATGATGTGATCAATTCCGCCGATAAATACGGACTTGTTCCTGAATCTGTTTATTCCGGTAAGAACAACGGTGAAAAAAAACACAATCATTCTGAATTGGTGAAAATGCTTAAATCGAGTTTAGAAGTTGTTTTGAGTCAGGATAAAGTAAGTGACACGTGGTTGTCTGCCTACAACGCCATTCTTGATGCTTATCTTGGAGAGGTTCCTGAAACATTCAAATACAAGAAAAAGGAATATACACCAGAATCCTTCGCGGAGTATTTAGGGTTTGATGCTGCCAATTATGTCACAATCACAAGCTTCACACATCACCCGTTTTATGAGGAGTTTATTTTGGAAGTGCCTGATAATTTCTCAAATGGGATTTACGAAAACGTCACTTTAGATGAGTTCATGAAAGTGATTGACCATGCTTTAGACAATGGCTATACCTTAGCCTGGGATGCAGACGTGAGCGAATCCACTTTCTCGAGAAAAACGGGAATGGCCATTATTCCTGAGAAATCTGAAAGAGAGATGAGTCAAGAAGAAAAAGACCAGCTTTTCAAAGAAATTATTCCGGAGAAAAATGTGACTCAGGAAATGAGACAAGCCGGATTTGAGGACCACACTACTACCGATGATCATCTGATGCACATTGTTGGCAAACTGAAAGATCAGAAAGGCAATATTTACTATAAAGTCAAGAATTCATGGGGCACCAAAAATGGCATTGATGGCTATATGTATGTTTCAGTAGCCTATATGAAGCTCAAGAGTATAGCTGTGCTCCTTCATAAAGATGGTGTTCCTGAGGATGTAGCGACCAAAATTGGACTGTAATGTTTGAGCCTGTTTCTGTTGTTGAAATACTTCAAAAAGAGAAGCAAAAAGACAATTCTGTTGCGGAATTCAAGTCGATTTTAAGCAAAGACTTCTTAATTGAACAAGGCATTATTAAGGATTTGAGCAATTCTAATCAAGGACATTGCCTGGACAAGTCCTTATTGGACAATCATAACATATTTTCTATTCAGGATATTGAAAAGGTTTGTATTGATTACAGATTGAGATTTTTGGATAGCACTCACTTCAAAGGAGTCATTCCGCAAGAAGCCATTTTTAAGGTACGAGAACTCAAAAAACAGCATAAACTGGATCAGCTCGATTTGTTTTTAATTGCCCCTTCTAAAAAGTTCAGCTTGGCAGATTGTGATGATGATCCCTTGTTGTTTGGGAGAGTTAACGAGCACGAGTATTACCTTATTTATAAATGGGGGAATGACCTGAGCTGGTTTCGAAAACTGTTTTTCTACCCCATTAGAAGTTTGGAAACACTGGTAATTTCATTAGTTTCCCTGAGTATTATCGCTGGCATGACTACTCCCATCGAGTGGATCGCAACAGATCCTATGGCCTACGACAATCCATACATTCGCGTAGCGTGGATTAGTAAACTCTTGATCATTTTCTGTGCCTTGACCGCGCTTTTGCTAGGTGCTTTTCATAAGAGTTTGAGCAGTTCTCAATGGCAGGATAATTTATTTAAACGCTGAATATTTTGAACGACTACTATCAGGCCAGGATTAATAAATCGCTGGACTATCTTAACGAAAACCTATCTGAAGACATCAATGTGTCTAAATTAGCTGAAGCGTCCCATTTCTCATTATATCACTTTCAGAGGTTGTACAAATCTGTGATGTCTGAAACGCCTTATGACACCTTGCTCAGATTACGACTGGAAAAGTCAGTGTTCTTATTAAAACACCATTCTGATTATTCCATAGCTGAGGTGGGTGAATTGTGTGGCTTTAAATCCCCGGAAAACTTCTCTCGTCAGTTTAAGTCAAGGTTCGATATCAGTCCAAAAGCTTTTAAAGAAAGTCCGGACAAACACAATAGCAGGATTTATCAAGAGGATCATCCCAATGACTTTTACATTAGCTATGAAACTGGAAGAGATGCTGATGCCAAGCAGTTTGATGTATTTGTAGAAAGATTACCGGAGATTCCCATCGCACATATCAGAGGGATTTTTGGTGAAGACGGCTCTGCTTTGGTTGCTAATTATTTGAGACTTATGGAATGGGCAAAAGAACGGTCGATTGAAATAAAGGGTAATTTAAGGCGATTTGGAATGTCTATTGACAATCCGGAAGTGACACCTGCCGGAAAATTTCGATACGACTTTGCCTTGAACTGTGATCATATCAAATCTACGGGAGACCAGCTTATTGAATTGTCTGCCATTCCTGAACATGACTACGCCACTGTTCAATGCAAAGGTTCGATCGAAGATGTAGCCCAAGCCTGGGATTTTTTGTATAAACAATGGCTGCCAAACAGCAATTTCATGCCTGTCCACTACCCTGCTCTTGAAGAATTTATTCAAGGACCGGAAGACATTGGATGGGACCAGTTTAATTTGAAGTGTAGAATTCCAATAACTCCAATTAAATCATGAAAAAGAACATCATTATTTGTGCTTTAGCCCTCACATCATTGGGACTGAGTGCTTTTGCTTTTAGGTCAGAGAAGCCTTCAGTCAAGACTGACAAAACAGCATACCAAGAACTGAAAACCTATTCTATTTCCTTAAACGTTAAGGATATCAAAACCTCATATGAGTTTTATCAGAAACTTGGTTTCGAGACTATGATAGGAGGTGGTCTGGAGCAAGGCTGGATCATTGTAGAGAATGGTCATTGCAAATTGGGCTTGTTTCAGGGATTATTCCCCAAAAACACCATCACATTTAATCCTGAAAATGGCAGACAGGTGCTTGAAACGCTAAAATCTAATGGAATTGAACCAAGCTTCACCATGGGATTTGACAAGGAAGAAGGTCCGTGTACCATCTCTATAGTTGATCCTGATGGCAACCCAATTTTAATAGATCAACACTAAGCTTATAGATATGACCAAAGACGTTAAAGAAATTAGAGAGACTCTGGTTGGAATACTTCAGTCTCACATGGATGATTTAAAAATCACATCAGACACTTACGATAAATTTGAAGTTTCCGGAACGGTTGAAGCCATGCAGGGCAAGAAGAAAGTGGATGGCATTTACTTTTCAACTGTGGTTCCTAAACCAAAAGATGTGCGATTCTACTTTTTTCCCACCTATACGCACAAGGATCAATTGGGTGAATTACCTGAAAATTTGAAAAAGGCATTGAAGGGGAAGTCCTGTTTCCACATTAAGTATATGGATGATGACTTGGAACAGGATTTAAGAAATTTGGTGAAGAGATCTGTGGCACTGTATAAGGCAGATGGCTTGTTGTAGGATGCAGGAACTAAGCTAGTTGTCTTCGTCTTTGTCTACAAGATCAATTAAATCTTCATTCATTATGCGTTTCTTCTCTTTTCTAATTCTGGATTTGTCTACTTGATCTCTCAAGATTAGTCCAGCTCCAATCAACGCCAGAATTGGCGGATAAAAGAAGATAGTGTATAAATGAAAGTAAGCAACAAAAAACCAGATTGCAGCCAGGGTAATGATAATCAATCCGGCTACTGTCCCATCTCTAATTCCATATTTACTCAAACCATATGTATTGGCTTCCAGTCTTTTTTCTAAACGCTCCAATCGTCTATATTTCTCACGCTCAATATATGCTGAATCTTCTTCAAAATCGTTACAAGAGACATTGAAATCTGCCCATTCTCCAGTTAAGTTGCACACCAACCCTTTTTCAAGGTCCAATTTCCGCTTCATGCACTTGGAGCAATACTTTAATCTGTCTTCTCTGGTCACGCTTTTAAGCGTTTAGCATAATCCTTAGCAAAATAGCTGATCACAACATCAGCGCCAGCTCTGTGAATGGCTGTCAGGGTCTCTGGCATAGCGGTCTCATAATCTAGCCAACCCTTCTGACAAGCTGCAATGAGCATGGCACATTCTCCACTGACATGGTAAGCTGCAATTGGCAGATCTGAAGCAGATTTAAGCGACTGTATGATGTCTAAATAATTAAGGGCTGGTTTCACCATGAGAAAATCTGCCCCCTCCAGTGTATCCAGTTCAGCTTCTCTCAAGGCTTCAACAGAATTGTGGTAATCCATTTGATAAGTCTTCTTATCACCTCCTTTTGGCGCAGAATCAAGTGCATCTCTGAAAGGTCCGTAAAATGCGCTGGCATATTTAGCGGTGTAAGACATGATACCTGTATTTGTAAAACCAGCATCATCTAGTGATTGTCTGATAAATGACACGCGACCGTCCATCATATCGGAAGGCCCAACAATATCTATTCCTGCTTGAGCCTGGGCTACTGCCATTTTCCCAAGAATTGGCAAGGTAGTATCATTCTCAATTTCACCCTGGTCATTCACATAGCCATCGTGACCATCTGAGCTGTAAGGGTCCATTGCCACGTCAGAGATTAAACAAGCTTCCGGAAACTTGGACTTGATCTCCTTAATGCAGCTTAAGTAGAAGTTCTGATCACTGTATGAGTGTGTGGCCGTTTTGTCCTTGTACTGATCCTCAATGGATGGAAATAGAATGAAGCTTTGAATGCCTAGTTTTAAGCATGCCTCTACCTCTCCGAGCACTAAATCCAAACTCCATCTGTAATTTCCGGGCAACGAACTCACCTCCTGTTTGATATTGTTTCCATCCACCAAAAACAATGGATATACCAAATGATTTGCGCTTAAATGGGTTTCTTGAACAAGTCCGCGAATGGCAGCACTTTGTCGATTTCTTCTGGGTCTACTTAGCATGTGGTAAAGATAGCAAATACCTGAAATCGACTATTTCAAATCTGCTCCGGTGGTTTCGTTCTTGAAAGTGAACTCTGAAATACCACGGCCATTTTTGAAGTAAGTTCTTCCGTAGGAATTCATGATCATGACGTAGTCGTTACCTTCATTATCTTTCACTACAATTTTTCTGATGACCACTTCAATGACTTCTCCATTGTCATCTTTTTTAGCAAAATTCTCAGTGGTCACACCTTCAGGGTACTTTCTAGCCAGGGCATTCTTAAATTCTGGTGTGTATTTCTCCGGCTTTCTGTAAGATCCTTCTTTATAAAAGTCTTCCATGGCATTGGTTCTATCCGTTTGCGCATTCTGACGGTCTTCAATTCCCTCTATCTTTTTATCCTCCAACTGCTCAGCAATCTTTTCATTGTTTAATCGGTTGCCTTCTTTAGACCCTTCCATTTTCCACTTCTCCTCCTGCGTTTCTTTGGCATATTTATCATTGGCAAAAGTCTGCTCAGTTTGAAATTCATCCTGATTTATTAACCACTTGTTTTTATTGTCATCTAGCTGTTCAGCAATCTTTTCATTGTTTAAACGATTGCCCTCTTTTGAGCCTTCCATTTTAACCTTTTGCTTTTCGGTATGCTTAGCTTGATCGTCGTTGGCAATGATTTGTGCCGACTGGAATTCATCCTGGTCGATTAACCACTTATTCTTATTATCGTCCAATTGCTCGGCAATTTTTTCATTGTTTAAGCGGTTACCTTCTTTGGAACCTTCCATTTTCCACTTTTCCTCTTGAGTATCTTTGGCATACTCATGATTGGCAAAAGTCTGCTCAGTTTGAAATTCATCCTGATCGATCAACCATTTGTTTTTATTGTCATCTAACTGCTCAGCGATTTTCTCATTATTCAAGCGATTGCCCTCTTTTGAGCCTTCCATTTCCCACTTCAATTCTTTGGTTTGGTTGCTGTATTCCTGATTACTGAATACTTGCTCAGTCTGAAATTTATCTTGTTTGATCTTCCATGAATTCAAGTTGTCTTCAAAATCATTCACCACGTCTTCATTTGCCAGTCTGTTGCCATCTTTGGCTTCTTCCATTGCCTTTTTAAACTTGTCGTTTTGTTTGGCATATTCCGCATTCGCATATGTCTGCTCTTCATTGAATTCCTGACGTCCATCCAGAAAGCCCAGTTTAAACTCTTCCAAACGCTCTTTTCTGTCCACATTGTTCATTCGAGCGGTATCGTATTCGTTTTCATTATCGTAATACTCATCCATATACTCATCCCACTTGTTGTGAGTATTCATGATTTTTTCATACTGCTCATCAGTATATTCCTGCCCTTTAAAGATTCTGGATTCCTTCGCCAATTGTGCCGAATCTACTTTAGCATTGTACACTCTGTCTTTGGCTTTTGTAATGAGCGCTTCAGCATCCATTAGACTAATGTCATCAGAAATTCTTTCACCGTAATTGACCTCTTTTGGTTTTTCTGTAAGTGACTTAATCTCTGCCAATTTTCTCTTAGGATATGGATCCGATGGCTTCAACTTCATCGCTCTTTCATAATATCCTTTAGCATCATCATATTTCTGATCTCCAAAATCCTTATCGGCCTGCTGAATGATCTTCTGATACATGGCGTTTGCCTGCTTATCAGACTGACTCTTAAAATAAGCATTGATTTTATCAATTTGTCTTTTGGCGTAATTTGACGGTTTTAAACTATAAGCTTCATTGTACTTGTCTACTGCTGCTTTGTAATTAGATTCACCCTGGTTGAATAAACCATCTGCTTGCTTAATCAAAGCATTGTATTGTTCATCTTTCTTAGCATTTTTTGCCTGATTCTTTTCAGCTTCAATGAGTTTGTCAATTTTCATGATTTGAGAACTTGGGTACTTGTCCGTTGGTCTCAATTGATCTGCTCTGGCGTAATAGCTCCTTGCATCTGGCCAGTTTTTGGCGTTGAAGTACTCATCCGCTTGTTTGATGATCTTCTCGTACATTTTTGCACCCTCTACTTTACTGCTCAATTCTTCAAGAATGGCATTGATTTTATCAATTTGGTTTGAAGGATACTTTTCAGGAATCAAGGCATAAGCGTCTTTATAACTCTGAATGGCATTGTCATAATCTTTTGCGTTGAACTGACCATCGGCCTGTGCAATTAACTTATCATAATTGGCTTTTTTATTCTTTTCTGCCTCTTTAGCGGCTTTGGCGTCTGCTTCTTCTTTGATCTTTCTCTCAATTAAGGCAATTTGATCTCGTGGATACTTTCTGTCAAATACACCAATCGCCGTGTAGTATTTCGATTTTGCATCATCCCAGTTGTTCTTCTTGAATGCTTTGTCTGCTGCACTGATGAACTCGTTGTACTGCCCTTCTTTGGCTTGATTTTGCGCAATTTCAGCTTCAATCTTACCAATCATTTCATCTGGTTTGGAATCTTCCGGCTTATACTTTTTGGCACGTTTGTAATACCCAATTGCATCTTCCAGGTTGCCATTGGCGTACTCACTTTCTGCCACCTTCATGAGTTTCTTAAATTCCTTTTCTGCTTGCTCTTTACCGGCGGCCTCAGACAGTAAACCGTCAATCTTATCCAACTGAGATTGTGGGTATGATTCTCCTGGTAAAATGCCTTGAGCTTGCTGATAATTCTGCTTGGCTACATCATATTTCTTGTCATCAAAAGCAGCATCTGCCTTTGCAATGAGCTCATCATATCGTTGTCTTTTGTTTTGATCTTCCAGCTTTGATTCAATCTCAGCAATTCTTTGGGTCGGATGCGTTTCTCCGGGGAACAACTTCAGAGCTTCTTCATACTTAGATTTTGCTACACTTAGGTTATCGGAACTGAACTCCGTGTCCGCCTCAGCAATTAAAGCATCATATTGTTCTCTTTTCTCCTTTTCAGCATCTGCAGCTGCACTATTCGCCAACTCCTCTCGCCTCTTCTTGATGGCTTCCAATTTAGTTTTTGGATAAGTCTCATCAGGGTACAAGCCAAGTGCTTCATTGAATTTGTTTTCTGCTTCATCAAGATTGTCCGCACCAAATTCCGTATCGCCTTCCTCAATCAATTGGTCGTACTGCTCACGTTTAGCTTTTTCAGCATCCGCGGCAGCCTGTGCATCTGCCGCATTGGCTTGTTTGGTTTTAATTTCTTCAAGTCGATTCTTTGGATGATCGCGGTCAAACATGTTAAGGGCAGCTTCATAATCTGCCTTGGCTTTGTCTAAATCATCTGCATCAAAAGCCTGATCTGCACTCGTAATTAGAGCATTGTACTCATCTTCTTTCTGCTGTTGATTAGCCAATTCATCATCGATCTTTGTGATTTGCTCATCTATGTAAGTGTTTCCGTCTTCAGCAAAATTCTTAGCCCTTTCATAAATACCTTTTGCTTCTTCAAATTCGCCAGCGTTGAACTTTTCATCAGCAACTTTGATATACTTATCATACTCTTTCTTGGCTTGTTCCTTTCCTGCCTGTTCAGACAGTTTCTGATCAATTTCATCCATACGACCAGAGGCATGAGAATCGTCTTTAATGGCCAATGCTTCCTGGTATTTAGACTTAGCATCTTCATAGCTTTCGCTATCAAATAAGCCATCAGCCTCCTGTATCAAAGCATTGAACTTCTCTTCTTTTTCATTAGCCGCCATGGCATCTGCTAATTTGGTATTGATTTCGTCAATCTTAGCCGACACATTGGCATCTCCTGGTTTTAACTTTTGAGCTTCTTCGTATTTGGACTTGGCATCTTCCCACGATTCATTCGCTTCCAATTGTTCCGCTTCCTTCACCAGAGACTGGAATTTCTCTTCATTTTCGTATTCAGTTTTTAAGTCTTCCAGTTCATTGAGTTTGGTTGTTACTATGTCCTTGTCCGGAAAGATGGCTTTAGCAGCATTGTACTTTTTGGCTGCTTCATCCCAATTATTTTCGGTCAATAGGTTATCCCCTTGCTGGATCAACTTATCGAACTCAGCTTGCTTTTCTTGTTCTGCAGCTGCAGCATCTGCTTGATCTTTTAATTTTTGATCTATTTCGGCAATGCGATCTTTAGGATGCGCTTCATCAAAAAGATTTAGAGCTTCTTCATATTTCGTCTTGGCATCTTCCAATTTGTCTGAAGAGAACAGACCATCTGCTTCTGCAATCAACGCATCATATTTGTCTTTTTTATCCTTTTCAGCCGCAGCAGCATCTGCCTGGTCTTTTAGTTTTTGCTCTATTTCGGCAATCCTATCATTAGGATGAGCTTCATCGAATAAAGTCAATGCTTCTTCATATTTGGCTTTAGCATCTTCTAATTTGTCTGATGAAAACATGCCATCCGCTTCAGCAATCAGGGCGTCATATTTATCTCTTTTTTCCTTTTCTGCTTCAGCCGCCTGATTGTCCTTGATCTTTTGCTCAATCTCAGCAATTCTGTCTTTAGGATGTGCCTCATCAAATAGTGTTAAAGCTTCCTCATACTTGGCTTTGGCATCTTCTAATTTATCCGATGAGAAGAGACCGTCCGCATCTGCAATTAAAGCTTCATACTTGTCTTTCTTTTCCTTTTCAGCAGCTGCTGCATCCGCCTGATCCTTCAACTTTTTCTCTATTTCCGCGATTCTATCTTTGGGATGTGCTTCATCAAACAAGGTTAATGCCTCTTCATACTTAGTTTTGGCGTCTTCCAGCTTATCTGAAGAGAAAAGACCATCTGCATCTGCAATGAGCGCGTCATACTTGTCCTTCTTTTCCTTTTCAGCTGCTGCAGCATCTGCTTGATCCTTTAATTTCTGATCTATTTCGGCAATTCTGTCTTTAGGGTGTGCTTCATCAAACAAAGTCAACGCCTCCTGGTATTTAGCCTTGGAGTCTTCTAGTTTATCAGAGGAGAACAAACCATCAGCTTCTGTAATTAAGCCATCATATTTGTCTCGTTTTTCTTTTTCCGCTTGAGCAGCTGCTTCATTCTCACTGATTTTCTGATTGGTTTTATCCAACTTGTCTTTAACAGCCTGATCATTTGGGAATAGTTTTAAAGCGTCTTCATATTTGGTTTTAGCGCCTGTGTAGTCTTCAGAACCGAATGAATTGTCGCCTTCCTGGACCAGTTTGTCAAAATCCGCTTTTTTCTGTTGTTCGGCTGCTGCATCATCTTCCTTCGCTTTCTTTGCTTTTTGAGCGTCTGCCAATCTTTTTGTCGCATCCGGATCGGCTGGTTTTACAGACAAAGCTGTATTGAATTGAGAAATGGCTTCATCAAAATTTTCATCCAACATGGCCTTATCGCCTTTCGCAATTGCCTCATTGTATTTCTGCTCCTGAGCAATTTGATCTTGAATCAACTTATCGATCTCTTTGATCTTGTTTTGAGGCTCACTCTCGTTTGGTTTGATGCCTAAAGCTTCTTGGTATTTGGTTTTGGCAAAAGCATAGTCTTTTTGATCAAATGCTTTTTTGGCTTCATTCATTTTAGCCTGATACTCCTGGTCAACTTTCGCATTGGCTGCTGCATCAGCCTGAAGCTTCTTGGCATTGTCAATTTTCGGATTTAGAGACCCGTCATCCTTGATTTTCTTTGCCTCTTCATATTTGGCAATGGCTCCTGCATAGTCGTTAGAGGATACTGCATTGTCTCCTGCTTTAACTAAGTCTTTATACTTCTGCTCTTGAGCTGCAGCTGCATTCTTTTCATCTGCTTTGGCTTTATCAAGTTCTGCTAACATCTTATCCTGCAGCTTGGACATTTTACCAATGTACTTGTTGTCGAATTCAAGCGTTCCTGATTTATCATCAAAGCCTCCTTTCACGAAGGTTTGATTTTCAAGTGCGCTCATGTCCACATCAGGATGGTTTTCGATTAAGCTCAAATCGATATCAAATTTCCAATCTTTACCTACCAAATCTTCCTCCACCATGTTGTCAAAGGTCAATTCCATGGTTTTGGATACATAACCTGGAGCAGACACCACAAGTTTGTAATTTTGCTTAGCAGGTCCTTTTACCGAATACTTCCCATTAGAAGAAGAATTTGCGGATTGATGAACAGAGCCTCCTTTGTACAAAGTGATTTTCGCACCTGAAATTCCACCACCAGTATCGTAGTTGGTAATTTTACCAGTGAAGACACAATTCACTTGTGCGCTCAAAGTCCCCGACAATAGGATCATTGCAGAGATGAACAAGCTTATTTTTAAAAGATAACTTCTCATTCCTTAATTTACAGTACACATTCAATGCCAAATCGTTCAAGTCATTTGAATGGTGCCTAACATACAAATATCGCCAAAAAATCTGTACATTACTAATTCATAGCTTAATGTCAAAAAGTAAGATAAGTAACATGTGGAGTTTTTGGGAGCGGGAAAGTTTTGTTAAAAAAGCTGATGTAATCATTGTTGGAAGCGGAATAGTTGGCTTAAATGCAGCATTGGAAATCAAGTCGAACTCTCCTGAGTTATCTGTGATTATTTTGGAGGCAGGTCCTCTGCCCTCTGGTGCAAGTACCAAGAATGCTGGTTTTGCCTGTTTTGGTAGTCCGTCAGAATTGATGATGGATTTGGAGCATAGTTCATCTGAAAAAGTATTCGCTCTGGTTGAAAAACGGCTAAAAGGCCTAAACTACTTGAGGAATCTAGTTGGTGATAAAAACATGAACTACCTCAGCCCTGGAAGCTATGAATTGTTCATGGATGGAGGCGAGGGGTATGTTGCGGTTGAAGAACACCTTAATTTTCTGAATGATGAATGTGCTAAAACAATCGGGTTTAAGCCTTATGAACTGAAAAACGACATCATTTCTAAAAATGCTTTTCAAGGGTTTTCAAAAGCCATAAAAATTAATGGAGAAGGACAAATAAATACGGGTGAGATGATGAAGGCTTTGCTTGATTTAGCCAGCAGCAAGGGCATCCGGATTCTAAATGGTATCAAAGTTTTGTCTCATCAGATTACTTCTAATGAGCTTGCACTTCAAACATCACATGGAGAAGTGCGTTGTGAAAAATGTTTAATTGCGACGAATGGTTTTGCTTCAGAACTTATCGACAAAACTGTGGAACCTGCCAGGGCTCAGGTATTGATTACTGAAGAAATTGACAATCTCCCCTTTGAAGGCACCTATCATTTTGATTCAGGTTATTATTACTTCAGAAATGTCGGACGCAGAGTGTTATTCGGTGGTGGCAGGAATCTGGATTTTGACAAAGAAACCACATCTAAAAATGAGCTAAACCCAATAATTCAGGATGAATTAGACAATATACTGTCTGAACGCATTTTACCCAATTGTAAATTTGAAGTAGCTCACAGATGGACCGGCATTATGGGAGTTGGTGGCGACAAAACACCCTATATAGAAAAACTTGACGACCGCCTGTACTGTGCTGTTAAACTTGGCGGAATGGGAGTTGCCATTGGCAGCACAACCGGTATTGAAGCTGCTCAGCTGTTATTACGGTCTTAGCATATTTCCGCTAATTACCCCAGTATTGTAGGTTTTAATGAGATTACCACTGGAACTCAACTGATAAATCGTAGAATTCTGAATGTAATCCTTGACATCTGAGACATACAGAATTGGATCGATAGGATCGGCGTATATGCTGTAAAAAGTTTGCCCAGTTGAGGCATAAATTGGAGATGAAGGTAAGGTTAAGGCATTCACGGACATAGAATAGACATGTTCATTTAGAAAGTAGAGACTGTCACCAAATGCGTTTATTTGCAAATTGCCAGGAGACTCTGAAGTACTTGTGAATTCAAGACTGTCCAGCTTTTCATTGGATTGTAAATCTATGCTGTACAAAACAGGAAGCTCTTCATTGAGTCCGCCTGAACATAGCAGCCACCCTACTCCGTTCACATCTTGTAATAAGCTTCCACTTCCTTTTCGAACCATAAGCGTATCCATTATTTGATCAGTCCCCGGATCGATGACCAATAAATGATGTGTATCGGGCATACTTACATACACTCTGCCATTCAAGACACTTATGGACTCTGTCCAACCTGAGACGGCTATGCTTCCCGTAATTTGAAGATTAGACGGATCTATAATTTGAATGGAATTACTGTACAAATCGCTAACATACGCTTTGGAAGGCGAAATTTGCGCACAGTATCTTGGAGAGTTAAATCCGGAAATGGTGCCAATGCTTTCAAATGAATTGGTATCCAGCACTTCAATTTTTCCTGAATTGTTGACTACCACAAAAAGCCGTTGACCTATTCTTACAGCACTTTGAGCGACATCCCCAAGTGCATATCCATTGGCATTAAGAAAAACTTGATTTTCAACTTCAACTGAATCTGTATATAAAATTGACAATGAACTATTTGACCACCCAAAATTCCCCTCGTTTAAAACTAGTATACGACTGCCTTTTCCTGAACTGCCTCCACCAACATATTGAGGCCCAAGCTCATCTTTGTTACACGAACAAAGTCCAATTAGTGTTGCTATGATTAAACCATATTTCATTTACTCAAAATAAAATTCACATCTAAGGTGAAAAATCTACCGGGCATAGCTCTTGAAGGCACTACTTGATATTGCCAATCCAATAAGTTCTTGACTCCAAAAGCCAGGTTTAATCTACCTGATCCAGTCTTCAATGATTTTGACAACATCATATTCCACAAAGAATAGGCAGGCATATAGCTACTATTGTCGCTACTTAAGAAATATTGCCCTGTATAAGGCTGTACATACCTTAAGCTCCATTTTTTAAAAACCAATTCGGCATTGACCAAAGCGTTCCATCTTGGCACATAAATCAAATCCTTTCCTATAATTTCTGGCTGACCGCTGTATGTAGCTCTATTTTGAGCCAATGTGTAGCTGAGTTTCGTATTAATTGCCAATTGAGCCATTTTAAACTGTCTGGACAATCCTAAATCCCATTCCAAACCTTTTGATAACACTGATTTTATGTTTCTGGGCGACCAGACATTGCCATTTGGCAACCATTGAATCCAGTTATCCGTTATGCCTCTGTATACGCTCAAAGACGACTTAAACTTCCATCTTTTAACCAACATCTTTGAAGACACCCTGGCTTCAAACATTTGTGCCTTTTCAGGTTCTAAATCGGGGTTACCTCCTGGCGACCAATACAAATCGTTAAGTGTTGGAAACCTTAAATTACGAGAATAGCTTACACTCATCACGAACTGATCAAGATGGGTTGGTTTATATATAAGACCTACATTTGGCAATATTCCGGAGAATTCGTCCCCAAACATTTCTGCACGTGCTGCAACGCTTAACTTGTATTTATCTCTATAGCGAATTGCCGTTTTACCATATGCAGATAAGCGATTCAAAGACCGGACATCCGTGTTTTCTGAATTCACCATTTCCATATGGTACCTTATTTGTCCTTCCCAGGGCATAAACCATCTGTAATCATCATCATGCGATTCCACGCTTATAAGATTTTGCCAGGTAGACGATAAATTCTCAGAATTTTGGTTGATTTGTGGATTTGAATACTGATTTGTTGTGGTCACAAAAGCAGATCTCGCCTTTATTCGGTATCCTTTTCCTTTGTATTTATAGCCCAAAGTAGTGACGCTCAACTGATCATCAAGTGCTTCTCCATAATATCTTGGTGCAGAAATAATTGGAGGCAATTCTCTTTGGTGTTCACGCATCCAACCACTTAGATTGATTGAATGTTTCTTTGAAAGCTTGTAAGATAAATCTATTCCTAGAGTGTGGTAATTGAAATGCGCATTTCTCATGGTATCTCTTGGCCAGTTTTCTTTTGTTGGATTAACATAGGTGAAATGATTTTTGCCCACCCCCTGCTCTGCAACAAGTGTCATTTTAAGTCGTTTCCATTCTCTTCTAAACTTGATTCTGTTATCAAGGTTCTGCAATGAAGACAACCTGGAATGCACCATCAGAAAGACCGAATCAACGCCATAATAAGGCAAATCAAGACTCACAGAACCACCAATGGCACCTGTTCCGGATGAAATGCCAGCCTGACCAAACTTCACATCTGCACTCGAACTCATCAAACTTGGAATCAAATTCAAATCCACTGAGCCAAGGGACGGGTAATTTAGATCAATGTCTTTCCAATAGATTTTGGTTTGATCTGTTTTACCGCCTCTTAAAGAGAACCCCGAAACACCGTTTACACCGTAACTCTTGATAAAAATCGGTGTCGAATTACTCAAAAACTCCTGAAAAGTGAGGCCTCCATCAACCAGACTCGAATCAGTTTGAAAGTGCTCAATTTTATCAGCATCCGGAACAGCAGATATGATCAGCACCAACAACTGACTGCTGGTAGTATCGGGGTCGTTTTGAGAGAAAGTTATTTTGTCAATCGAAAAAGTGACTAAAAACAATATGATTGTCCACCACTTCATTGTTTAACAAAAGACCTTGTAAAGACGTCTGTCTTGGTTTCTATTACAAGTGAGTAAACCCCTGAATCAATATTCGAAAGATCAAGACCACTGCTCACACTTTCTGGCTCTAGTGAGCGCATCAAATGTCCTGTACTGGAATATATTTTTACACTTGACATCTCTGAATACTTCAAATCTCCTGAAATAAATAGATGATCATGAACCGGATTAGGATATACGGTGATTTCAGGCATATCTTTTTCATCTAATGCGGTAATGGGCGCATGAAGAAAGGCAATTCCATCTAAATCAAACCCACTACTATTAAAAGGTGTTGGATAAGGATCGATTATTTTATTTCCAGCAGTATCCACTGTCGCGTAATTAGGATCGATTGTTCCAACGGCATCTATCAACATCACATGAGTAATATTCATGATGTTGACATCTGTAGAGTCGGACAATTCGGCCAAATCAAACGGCACACCATACTGAGCTCTGTATTTTCCAGCCAAATTATTGAGATAAGTGGGGTCGCTTGAACCAAAGCCTCCTATTTCGGCAGTGTCAGGTATCAGTGAATGACAAGGGAATTCAACATAGTTCACTCCATCACTGCTCACAAACACCTTAGCCAGTTCAAGAAAGCTGTCACTAAAACTGTTTTCGAAAACAGCAAGATCAGGTCCCGGACCATCATAAATTGGAAATGGAAACTGCAAAACTGCTATTCCGGAGTCTCCAAGACTAACCACTGCCCCATCAGCGTATCCAATACCATCGCTGTCCGTGCCTAAACTGGCGTACCCCAAACCGGGATCAGCAATATCCATATAGCCTCTTTCAACCGTACATTGTGAGGCCCACGCTTGTACAACACTTGAATCCCTATGGATAGCTGTGCTTCCGGGTTGACCTGCAGCTGGTGCGTAAGGCCCTTGAGCTAACGCACCAGTCGAGATCAAAATACTAGCGAATAATAACTTTACGTGTGCTTTCACCTAGTTCTGTTTTAATTCTAATAAAAAACAAGCCCTTTGGCAGGTCAAGGTTAAATCTATCAGCAGAAATGTTTGTATGGTTTTCGACCAATTGTCCAATTGAAGACAATACTTCAATCGCTTTAATCCTTTGAGATTCGATGATCACTCTGCCATTGGATGGATTTGGATATAGCCTTGCATCAATCTCATTATCCGCGGTACTGCCAACAATATCGTAACGAACTGCAATGGCATCAGGAGAGATTCCCACATCAACAGAATCCGTTATTGTATTGCTTGTATTCATTTGAAACAATCTTCCATAACTGGCAAAATCTGTTTCGGTGTAATACAAATTATTTCCTTCAAAGTCGTATGCAGCAGCATTGGGATTTAGATGAGCGATACCAGTATTATTAGTAGTTGAAAAGTTATCAACCATAACTCCTGCCGAATCAATGTATGCGAAAGCACCAAAGAAATTAAGTTCGTTCATGGTTTTGGTAAGTTTGACATCAATAACATTCATTAATCCTGTGGAAGGCGTATACTCAATGATGTCTCCGCTCCCTTCACATGCAGCAGTTAATATACCAGAGCCATTTTGATGCAAGGATCTAACACCTCTTCCAGCAATACCAAGATTTACTATTCTAACATATGATTGACTGTTTAAACTGATGACCCCAATCATGCCAAGCGAGTCTCCAAAACAACCATATGGCGGACATGCATCAACCGTGGACGGTAAGTTATATGCCACATAAAGGGAGTCTCCAATCACCTGTGCATCATACACTGTATAAGGCACGTCAGCATCCGTAATCGAAAATTGGTGATTCAGATTCAAATCGTAAACCCCTACATAATCTCCTGAACCAAACCATTTACCTGCAACAACCACATTTTCATCATAAAAAGCCCTTATTGATCTAATTCCGCTGAATGGAACGATATTCTGTCTTTGGTACAAACCATCATACATTACAATAGAATCCTGAGCTGCCACATAAATGGCGGTACCAACCCCATTATTACTGTGGATCACTGATATGTCCTGTACAGCTTCCACATAAATTGTATCGAAGGACGTATAAATTCCGGATTGGATGTCGTAACTACCCACTGTAGCATGATCGCTATAAGGTTGTGTAAATTCAAAAGTTCCTCCGTTCGCGACTATGACTTCCATAGGGACCGGATAAGACAATTGGGAAAAAGCAGAAGTTGTAATTAAACCTCCGAGCAACAATGTTAATTTTTTCATTTTAAATTTTAATTAATATTAAACACTGTGCTTCAGAAAAATGAATGAAAGGAAAGAGGGAATATCCTCAAGCCAGACATGCTTTTATCCTGAAAGCAATTCTGTGCTAGCAGGCAGGTCTTCTGGCTCGTATTCTACTCTGGCAAGCCTTCCCTCTAGATAAAGAAGTGGTCAAGATGCTTTTTCAACGAATACTTACAGCTTCAGGTAAAGCTTCCGAATTTCACGGAATTCCCTTTTAATCATGACGACTCATGAACCAATTAGCGCTGCAAAGATATGTTTTAGTTTATTTACTTTGCAAAACATTCTTGAAATATGACTGAACAGAACTTTTTAGACTTTAAATCAAAACTGGGTTCTACCACGCTAGTAGCGGTTTCCAAGACCAAACCCAATGAAGCCATTGAGCAATTGTATGCCTATGGCCAACGGATTTTTGGTGAAAATCGGGTCAATGAGATGATTGAGAAGGCTCAAAGTTTACCCAAAGACATTGAGTGGCATTTTATCGGGCATCTACAATCTAAAAAAGTGAAGTTGCTTGCCCCTTATGTTGACATGATTCATAGCATTGACAGCGAAAAATTGCTACTTGAGGTCAATAAACAGGCTTTGAAAAACGAGAAAGTCATCAATGTTCTGCTTCAATTTCACATTGCAAAAGAGTCTACCAAGTACGGTTTATCAATTGAAGAGTGCCACGAAACACTATCTAAACATGAGCTATCGGATTTAAAGGGGGTGAATATTGTTGGGGTTATGGGAATGGCCACTTTTACAGACGACAAAATTCAAGTTCGGTCTGAATTCACACACTTGAAAGCAATTTTTGATGAACTTAGGACATCCTATTTCCAGGGTCATGATCAGTTTCAGGAAATCAGTATGGGAATGAGTGGCGACTATGAACTTGCGATCGACTGTGGAAGTACAATGGTACGCATAGGAAGTCTGTTGTTCGGGGCGAGGAACTAATACCTCTGTAACTCCTTTATATACTCAATAGTTTCCCATCTGTTGGCATCCAAATCTCTTCTGAAAGATGCAGGTTTTCTTTCCAACTTGAAGTTGACAATGATTGGATTTCCTGGTTGAATGGGCACATTAGGCACTCTTTTATCCTTATAGCCCTCTCTTGTAATTACATAGATTAATTCGGCCCCAGTATACTCTATGGTAGACTCAAACTTCAATTCGTAAGAGCCATCTTCACCAGAAGGACTGCTGGAAAGTTCAACATTTTTGTGCTCAACTTTAATACTTGCACCTCCTATCTCCACATCACTGGCTTTGTCAACTACCTTACCAGACAAATGATACTTAAAGGTATCTCGTGGGGTATAATTTGATTTTTTTGGAGTGTATACATTGAATGCAAACGCCACTCCTACAGAAAGAGGTAAAACCAAATATTTCAATTGCTTAATCATGTCCAACTTTACTAGTGATAACTACTGTATCTAACAAATTTATTGATCCAAGCCAAGAATTGCAACTTTTGATTTGGATAGTTTTCAACTTAACAACAGTGAATTAAACCAAAATCGTTCCAAATTGTATACTTTCGCAAAGTTTTTTCAGGATTATGAGTAAGGACATTAAAAGCAAAAAGACCAAAGAGATCATCAATAGTCTCAAATCTAAGGACCAGGCTATTGTTATTAGAGCCATCAAGTCATCTAAGGCACATGGCAACCCCTTGATTTTTGATGAAATTCTGGCGCTTTTATCCAGGAACCAGGATGAAAAGATTTACGGAGCTTTACAACAATTTATGATGGATTTGAAGGACTCATCCACCATAGAACCATTGGTAGACGCTATAAAGCATAAGGATTTCTTTGAGCATAAAGCCATGCTCATCTCTGCATTTTGGAATTCTCCTATCAATCCCAATAAGCACATCAGCTTTTTCGTGAATGAAGCCATTCAGGGTGATTTTATGGTGGCCATGGAGAGCGTTACCGTACTCCAAAATATAGAATCGCCTTTCCCTGAAGAAGAGGTCAATGAATCCTTAATTCTTCTAAAAGACTATTTTTCAAATACGCCAGATGATCCTAAGGCAGATTTAATGAAAGACGCCCTGGTAGTCATTAAAGAAATGGAGAATTCAGTTGGACTAGACTAGTTCCGTTTTTAGATAAGCTGTGACATTGTCCTCAATTCTTTTCATGATATTAGAATTGTCTGTCTTCACAAAGTCTTCACCACTCACCTTTTCATACAATTCAATGTAGCGGTTTGTGATTTCGCTGATAAACTCGTCTGACATGTCTGGCATAGTTTGACCATCTTTTCCCTGGAAACCATTTTCTATTAGCCATTGTCTTACAAACTCTTTGCTTAACTGTCTCTGAGCCTCACCTTTTTCGAGTCTTTCTCGATAACCCTCTTTGTAGAAATACCTAGATGAGTCTGGTGTGTGAATTTCGTCGATCAGATAAATTTTGCCATCCTTTTTCCCAAATTCATATTTGGTATCAACCAGAATCAAGCCCATCTTATCTGCCATGTCTCCTCCTCTCTTAAATAAGGCTCTGGTATAATTTTCAAGCTGGACATAATCTTCCTCAGATACAATTCCTTTAGCCAAAATATCTTCTCTTGAAATGTCTTCATCATGTCCAACAGCAGCTTTGGTGGTTGGTGTGATAATAGGCTCCGGGAAAGCCTGGTTCTCTTTCATGCCTTCTGGCATTTCCACACCACACAACACTCGCTTTCCACTATTGTACTCGCGCCAAGCATGTCCGGTTAAATAACCTCTTATGACCATTTCAACTTTAAAAGGCTCACACCTATGACCAATGGTCACATTCGGATCAGGACTGGCTAACCTCCAATTAGGCACAATGTCTGAAGTGGCTTCCAAAAACTTAGCCGCCAATTGATTTAGCACCTGACCTTTGAACGGAATTCCTTTAGGCAAAATACAGTCAAAAGCAGAAATCCTATCAGTAGCAATCATGACTAAAAGGTCGTTCTCCAAACTATACACTTCTCTCACTTTTCCTTTATAAACATCAGTCTGACCGGGAAAATTGAAATCTGATGATAAAATCGTATTGCTCATATCTATTTAGTTTTTTCGAATGCTTGAATGACTTTTTTGACCAGTTTATGTCGAATTACATCAGTCCCATCCAAACGCACAATGCTGATGCCTTCAATACCCTTTAAAATTTTCAAAGCCTTAGTCAAACCGGAAGGCTGATGTTTTGGCAAATCCACTTGAGTTTCATCGCCAGTAATGACGAACTTAGCAGAGCGTCCCATCCTTGTCAAGAACATTTTTAACTGCGCCTCAGTTGCATTTTGAGCTTCATCCAAAATCACGAAGGCCTTGTCTAGCGTTCTTCCTCTCATAAACGCCAGAGGTGCAATTTGTATGATCCCATTTTCAATGTGCTCAGCCAGTTTTTCTTTAGGAATCATGTCTCTCAAACCATCATACAAAGGTTGCAAATAAGGATCTAGTTTCTCTTTAAGATCACCGGGGAGAAACCCAAGGTGTTCGCCCGCTTCAACGGCTGGTCTGGTTAAAATAATGCGTTTAACCTCTCTGTTTTTTAAGGCTCTGACAGCCAATGCCACGGCTGTATATGTTTTTCCCGTTCCTGCCGGACCAATCGCAAACATCAGGTCATTGTCATCAATTTCGCTGACCATCTTGCGCTGATTTACCGTCTTTGCTTTCACCTGAATTCCGCCATTACCATAGACTAACACTTCATCAGATCTATTTTCGGATAGCACAAACCCCACATCAGACGCAATCACATCAATATCAGATTCACTCAACTTATTGTACTTGGTGAAATAGCTAATAATGGTCTTAAAAACATCCTCAAAATGAGTGATTTCATGTTCAGGGCCAATGACCATTAATTTGTTACCTCTTGCCACCAATTTTACCTTGGGGAAATACTTAGCTAAGTGATCCAACTTAGTATTCCGAACACCGAAAATATCGACCGGATTAAGGCCTTCTATCAAAATCTCTTTTTCTTGCAAGGGTGAAGCTTTGAAACATTAATATTAAATTTGAGGCAAATTTAGTTTTTTAATCAAAAACAAACCCTTGAAATGGCAATAATCAGCTTGAGCAGTGACCTTGGCACTCGCGACTATTATGTGGCAGCTGTGAAGGGTGCAATTTACAAGGACAATGAAGCTCATAAAATAGTTGACATTTCTCATGACATTAGCCCTTTCAATTTAATGGAAGCAGCCTATGTTTTGAAAGAAGCATTTCCACATTTTCCAGATGGAACCATTCATATCATAAGTGTAGATAGTGAATCTTCCAACAGTGAAAGAGGCCTCATCGAACATGTAGTGATTAAACATCAAGGTCATTATTTTATTGGCCCGGACAATGGGATATTCTCCCTTATGTTTCCAAACGGTGTGGAGTTGGTTCATAACTTAAGCAACCTTATTCAAAACCTGGGAGAATCTACTTTTCCTATGCTTAATTTGTATTCCCAAGCCGCCATATACCTGATTAGTGGAGGGACCTTGGCAATTTTGGGGCATGAAAAATCAGCACTGTATAAAGCCCGGAGTTACGACATTAAGGAAGATGAAAATGGACTGACGGGCACCATCGTTCATATAGATTCTTTTGGCAACGTCATTACCAACATTCATAAATCCATGTTCGCCAGGATTGGAAACGGCAGGTCATTCGAGTGCTTCATAAGAAATACCGATTACGGCATCAATAAAATTTGCGAGAAGTACGGAGACGTTGAAAGAGGAAATGCCCTGGCAATTTTCAACAACAGCGGTTTTTTGCAGATTGCTATTAACCATGGGGCAAATGGATCTGGCGGTGGAGCAGCTTCTTTGTTTGGACTACAACTTTTTTCAAAAATCAGGATCGAATTCCAAAAAACAGCCACATCTTTAGCAGATTTTTAGATTGAATGATAACAAGGTTAGTCAAATTAAGCTTCAAAGCAGAACATTGTAAAGAATTCGAAGAATACTTCACGGAAATTTGTGACCAGATTGAGTCTCGAGAAGGTTGTCTGGGAGTTCGCTTGTTTTCTGAAGCACATGATTCTGGCGTGTTTTTCACATTAAGTCAATGGGAGCATGATGATTACTTACAGGCTTACAGGCAATCAGATTTATTTGGTGAAGTATGGCCCAAAGTTAAAAAGTGGATGAAAGCCAAACCTGAAGCATGGACCGTAAATGAATTAAAGTCTCCTTGAATAGATTATTGACATATCTGATTTTTGTTTTGACCCTTCTGCCCGGCCAGATTGGAGCCAAGAATGTTAACGCTGAAATAGATTCACTGAAACAAATTAGCACACCACAAAAGAGAGTTTTAGATATTGAAAAAAGGATTGGAGAGCTTTATGCTGGTGAACGTGACACCCTTGCTTTTGTTCATTGGAACAATTGTCTCGATTTACTTCCTAAAGATTCAACTAAGAATATCTTTTCAGTTGAACTAGACAAGGCAAAATTGTTATATCGATTGAATAGGCTAAAGGTCTACAAGGCGCACATGAGCAAATTGAGAGAACGCGCTAATGGAGATCACTACTACCTGGGCAAATTGGACTTTCTTC
The DNA here is from genome assembly GCA_030433115.1 of Bacteroidia bacterium. GTDB lineage: Bacteria > Bacteroidota > Bacteroidia > Flavobacteriales_D > JAUILH01 > JAUILH01. The sequence goes on from JAUILH010000037.1 coordinate 23,185, forward strand.
ACGCCAGAATGGTATACGCAGCAGGGTTCCTGGATAAAAGTCTGGAATATTTTGATTCTGCCATTGGTCATTTTGAGGCTGCGAACAGTCCGCATGACCTAGCCAAAGCATTAAATGAAAAGGGGGTTGCCCTCAAGAACCTGGGAGATTACTCAAACGCGCTGGATGCCTACCTGAACGCTCTCAATCATTATAAAGTTCTAAAAAATGAGAGAGGTTTCTCTAATACACTGATGAATATTGGTGTTGTTTATAAAAACCAGGGGGACTACAAGCGAGCACTGAAGTATTACAGACAGGCACAGACAATTTTCAAAAACACCAATAATTTCAGAGGCTTGGCTAACATTTACAGCAATATTGGTGTCCTCTATAAAAAACAAGGCAAGTACGACAAGGCGCTCAATGAATACATGAAAGCGCTCGACATTCATGAAGAACTGGGCAATTCTAACAACATTGGCAATGTACTTCATAATGTTGGCACATGTCTGCACAAAAAAGGAGAACCACATAAGGCGCTTGAGTATTTATACCGGGCTTTAGAGCAGAAATCAAAAACAGGCTCACACTTCCGACTCAGTACCAGTTACAATAGCGTTTCAGATATTTACATAGACCTCATGCAATACGATAGCGCTTTAGTGAACAATAATAAAGCACTTGAATTGGCTTTAAAAACGGGCTCACCAGAGTTATTGGTGAATGTTTATGAAACCCGAACGATTCTGATGGCAAAAACGAACGACCTGGATGAGTTCGAAAAATCCTGGGCGGCATTCAAGCAAATTGATGATACGTTGCAATCATTGGAAAAATCTAAATTAATCTATCAAATCCAGGCTGATTATGATCTGCAGGTTGAAAAAGCCATCAAGGAATCCAGAGAAAAGAAAGCAGTCATTGAACGACGCTCCAAGGAAAGGGAAGCTAAACTAGAATCTGAAATTAACAAGGAGAAAAAGAAAGAAAAGCAACTTCAACAAACGCTCGTTATTGGTGGATTTGTGCTGCTTACCCTACTCGCCTTATCCTTGTATAGTAGAATGATTTCTGCCAGAAGGAACAGAAAAGAACTCGAAAACAAAAATCTTGAATTGCAGAAAACCTTACTAAGCAAAGAAGAAAAAGAAGTTCTGCTCAAGGAGATTCACCATCGAGTGAAGAATAATATGCAAATCATTATGAGTTTACTAAGGCTGCAATCCGCTAACATTAATGACACGTATATCCAATCGCTTTACACAGAGTCTCAGAACCGCATTAAATCTATGGCTTTGGTGCATGAAGAACTCTATCAAACCAGAGATTTGACAGATGTCAACGTTAAAAACTATCTTGAAAAACTCGTTCAAAACCTAATTGAGAATTACTCACTAAAAACCAATATCATAACCCATTCCAGCATTGAAGTTAATTCTTTGGGCATTGATACACTGATTCCTCTCGGGCTATTACTCAATGAAATCATAAGCAACACTTTCAAACATGCCTTTATTAATCAAAACGAAGGGCGTATTTACGTGGAATTAACGCGGATAAAAGACGATGAGATATGCCTGAAAGTTGGAGATAATGGGATTGGTTTTGCGGCTGATTGGGACCAAAAAGATTCACTTGGTCAGGAACTGATAGAATCACTCACAGAGCAACTGGATGGCACAATAGAAGTGTCTGGCGACAGAGGCGTTCACTATGTGATTAACTTCAAAGAACAATAAAACGACCTTTAGTCGCCTCTATCATCCATTCATCCATTATTATCATTCACCACTTTTTTTCTGCTTAAATTTGAGAATATTTGAAATCAATATGAAAAAATCACTTTCCGCCATTTTGTTCTGCACAGCTTTGACCGCAAGTGCTCAACAAAAAATCGAATTTGAAGAATACGATCTGGACAATGGCATGCATGTTATCTTGCACAAAGACAATAGTACACCCTTAGTTGCGGTGACCATGCTTTACCATGTAGGCTCCAAAAACGAAAAACCTAATAGAACCGGGTTTGCACATTTTTTCGAACATTTGTTGTTTGAGGGATCTGCCAATATTGACCGACACAAGTTTGACAAGTATGTGGAAAATGCGGGAGGTACACTTAATGCCAACACCTCATTCGACAGAACATTCTACTATGTTTTGATGCCTTCCAATCAACTAGAACTTGGTATGTGGCTAGAATCTGAGCGTTTGTTACATGCAAAAGTTGAAAATATTGGCATTGAAACTCAGCGAGAAGTGGTTAAAGAAGAAAAGAGACAGAGAATGGACAACCAACCATATGGCTCCATGCTTGAAAATATTTTCTCTCGAGCCTACTCAAAACATCCATATAGATGGATCACCATTGGAAGCATGGAACATTTAGATGCTGCACAGGAAGAAGACTACGTGGGTTTCTACCAAACTTATTACGTGCCCAACAATGTAACGCTTTCAATTGCCGGTGACATTGATATTGAAGCTGCTAAAAAAATGATCAATGACTATTTTGGAACCATTCCGGCTGGAAATAAACTTACGGCTTACAGAGATTTGTTAAGACTGGATTCAAAAACTTTCCAAACCAATTACTTTGGCAAAGAAGACAAAGCCGTTTCAACAGACATGAGTTCTATGGAGCCTATGAAGTTCATTGAAAAATATGCAGACCAGTTGAATCTAAATGAGACGCCAATTCCTGTTAAACGTCCTGAAATTGTTGAACCACCAATTGGAAAAGAAATTAGAGATACCGTTTATGATGACATTCAACTTCCTGCTGTGGTTCAAGCCTATAGAATTCCAGCACAAGGGGAAGACGATTTTTACGCCATGTCTATGCTCAATTCTTTACTATCCAGTGGCAATAGCTCACGTTTTAATAAGACCATAGTGGATGAAGAGTTAAAAGCTTTGTTCGTTGCAAGTTTTGCATTTCCACTTGAAGATCCGGGACTAAACATTACCATGTCGGTGTGCGGTATGGGGGTTGCTCCTGACGATCTTGAAAAGTCTATCAACCGTGAGGTAAAACGTGTGAAAGATGAGTTGATTACGGAAAAAGAATACCAAAAATTACTCAATCAAGTAGAAAACAGCTTTTACAGCTCCAACTCAACCATGGCGGGAATTGCAGAAAGTCTTGCAAACTACCACACTTATTTTGGAGATGCCAACTTAATCAATACTGAAATTGAAAAGTACCAAAAAGTGACTCGTGAAGACATTAAACGTGTAGCCAATAAATATTTAAATGACGACAATCGAGTAGTTCTGTATTACTTGCCTAAAAAATAAGCTCATGAATATTCAAAAAAGTATTTTCGCCATTTGCCTGAGTGCTGGTATTTTCAATGCCTCAGCGCAGATAGACAGGTCCACTCCTCCAGAGGCAAAAGACGCTCCAAAAATCAATATTGGGAAGGCGCATGTAATGGAATTCCAGGATGGTTTGAGGGTTTTTGTTGTTGAAAATCATAAAATGCCGAGAGTATCTTATCAAATCAGCATTGATCGTCCACCTGTGAATGAAGGAAACATGGCTGGTATGCTCGATCTTTTTGGCGCCGTGATGAAATCCGGAACAGCCGAAATGACAAAAGACGAAATCAATGAAGCAATAGATTTTATAGGCGCGTCATTATTTGTTTCCAGCACGGGAGTTTATGGCTCCTCACTTACTAAACATTCGGACAAACTTTTAGATTTAATTGAAGCCATTGTATTCTCTCCCACCTTTCCGGAAGAAGAACTTGAAAGGGAAAAGAAGCAAGCCATCGCTGGATTGGAAGGTTCAAAAAACGACCCTAATTTCATAGCGTCCAATGTAGGGTCTGTTCTCAATTATGGGAAAAACCATCCTTACGGAGAAGTGCAGACCGTTGAAACCATTTCCAACATCACCGTAGATGCCCTAAAGGCGTATTATAAAAAGTACTTCAAGCCAGCGTATGCGACTATTGTGGTAGTTGGAGACATAACGCCCGGAGAGGTAGGGAATAGATTAGCCGGACATTTTGGTGAATGGTATGGTAAAGAAAGAGAACCCTCTAGTCTGAAGCGTGTGATGCCCGTTCAAGCCACTGACGTGTCATTTGTAGATAAACCAGGTGCCGTTCAGTCTGTAATTAAAATTACTTACCCTGTATATTTGAAGCCTGGTTCTGAAGATGCCATTGCTGCAAAAGTCATGAATGAAATCCTTGGAGGTGGAGGCTTTTCTGCCAGACTTATGCAAAATCTGAGAGAAGACAAAGCATATACTTATGGCGCCTACTCAAGTTTAAATGCAGACAAGTATGTAGGCTCCTTTTCCGCATCCGCCAGCGTTAGAAATGAAGTAACTGACAGTGCGATTGTTCAATTCCTATATGAAATGAAGAGAATTACTGAAGAACCGGTAGCACAAGAAAAATTAGACTTGATCAAGAATAAGTTGGCAGGAGCTTTTGCGCGATCATTGGAAAGCCCTCAGACAGTTGCCGGATTTGCTTTGAACATTAAGAAGCATAATCTGCCTGAGGATTACTACGAGACCTATCTCGAAAAACTCTCTAAAATCACAGTTGAAGATGTTCAGCGTGTGGCTAAAAAGTACATCAAGCCAGATCAAGCTCATATACTGGTAGTGGGTAACAAAGGAGATGTTTACGAAAAATTAAAAGCACTTAGCCCAACTAAAGAAGTGACCATATATGATGTGTTTGGAGAAGAAGCTAAAGCACTTGAACCTGTGCCTTCGGGAGTAACAGCGCAAGATGTTTTAGACAATTACTTATTGGCCATTACTGGACAGAAAAAGGTAAAAAAAGCTAAGAAAATTTTGAAAAAAATCAGCTCCATTCAAATAGAAATGGATATGGAAATAGCTGGTGCGCCTATGAAAATGTCTATGTCTTCATTGAAAGAAAAAGACGGAAAGTTTGCAAGAGCGATTACCGCAAACGGACAAGTATTCCAGAAAACCGTTTTAAAGGATGGCGTTGCTAAACAATCCGGGATGATGGGGAGCAAAGGCATAGATGGAGATGAATTGGAAAATTTAAAAAAGGAAGCGGTGATCATGCCGGAGACTTATTACGCTGACTCTAAAAAGACTTTTATGCTGTTGGGTATTCAAGATGGTTTGTATAAAATGGAAATCACTGATGAATCTGGCGACAAATCTTATGAGTTTTATGACGTAGAAACCGGTTTAAAAATGAAATCCATGATGAGCATGTCGTCGCCGGATGGTGAAACCACTATCATTTCAGAAATTGATGCCTATGACACCTTTGAGGGCATTAAGTTTCCTACCAAAACGAATCAGTCCGTTGGACCACAGTCCTTTAAAATGACCACTACCAAAGTGATCCTTAATGAGGACATTGACGACAAAGAATTTGAGTAATGGACAAATCCCTTCTCTTTTCTGTTGGTTTGATAGCCGGACTGTCATTGATTTCTTGTGAGGTAACGATCAACGATTCCAAAGATGAACCTGTTGAATCTGTCTCCTCCTACTCTTTAAGTGACGAGTACGCAGATGCTGTCAATCAGATGAGGGACGACCTCAAATATGAAGAAGCCCTCAGTTACATTGATTCTTTACTTGAAAAGAGTCCGGGAGACCTGATTTTACTCAAAGACAGAGGCATTATAAAAAGCGATCTGGGCGATTATTCCGGTGCAAAGGAGGATTATCTGGCTGTTATTGAAAAGGATACTACATTTTCGGAAGCGTACGTAAATCTAGGACATTCTTATATGCTGGAAGGAAATTTAGAGAAAGCCAAAGAAATGACCGCTAAAGGGCTTGAACTAGACCCATCGAGTTCTATGGCACACCTAAATATGGGCGTGTTTAATATGCGAGAGCAAGGAGAGGTGATCGACAGTTATCATCACTTCAAAAAAGCCATTGAACTCGATCCGGAAAACTCCATGGCATACAATAACATTGGTTATCTCCATATGATTAACGGAGGAAACGACAGTGCCTATTTTTACTATCAAAAGGCTTTGGACCTAAATCCAAATAATGTGACTGCCCTCAACAATCGAGTAGGTTTAAACATAAGTGAAGACAAACAACAAGCGGTCCTTGATGATTTGTTACACATTTACAAATTGACACCGGAAGACAATTCCGTTCCAAGTAGCATCTGCTTTGCATATTACAGCCTTGGGAATATTGAAAAGTCACTGGATTGGGGAGAATTAGCGACCAGTTCTGATCCTGAATCTGTTCAGGCAGCCATTAACTATGGGTATGCCCTAATGGCGGATGGTCAGGTAGAAGAAGCCTGCGAGCAGTTTCACAGATTCGAATTTTCTCCCGGAGAGGAATTATTGGACATCATGAAGCCGTGCAAGGAAATTGCCAACAATTAATCAGGCCTTCTTAACAAACTCAGATTTGAGTCCCATAGCGCCAAACCCTTCTATATGACAGGCAATATCGTGATCACCTTCAACCAATCTGATTTTTTTGACCTTAGTTCCGGCTTTCACAGGTTTTGGAGCACCTTTCACAGGTAAATTTTTGATGACAATCACACTGTCGCCATCTTTCAACACATTGCCATTGGCATCTTTTACAACAAGACCACTCTCCTCTTCCACTTCTTTGGGATCCCACTCGTGACCGCACTCTGGGCACATCAACAATTCGCCACTTTCATAAGCATAAGGGGATTGACAAGAAGGACATGGAGGTAAATCAGACATGATCTAATGTATTATATGAGACTACCAAACCTTGGTCGCCAATAAAGTGTTTTGCATGAGTGCTGCCCTGGTCATAGGTCCTACACCTCCGGGAACCGGTGTAATAAAAGACACTTTGTCTTTAACCTTGTCAAAATCAACATCTCCAACGATCCTGTAACCAGACTTTTTTGACGAATCCGGCACACGCGTAATGCCTACGTCAATAATAACTGCTCCCTTTTTAACCATTTCTTTCTTAATATATTCTGGTTTCCCAAGGGCTACAATTAAAATATCGGCGCTCTTACAGATTTCCTTAAAATTGGTAGTACGGCTGTGGGTCAATGTCACTGTACAGTTGCCCGGATAGGCATTCTTAGCCATTAAAATACTGATCGGCGAGCCAACAATATGCGATCTGCCAACCACAACACAATGCTTGCCATTTGTCTCAATATTATAACGCTTAATTAGCTCCAACATACCTTTTGGCGTAGCAGGCACAAAACCTGGTAAATTCAACGCCATGCGGCCTACATTCGTTGGGTGGAATCCATCGACATCCTTATTAGGGTCAATTGCTTCAATAATTTTCTTTTCATTGATGTGTCTGGGTAATGGCAACTGCACAATAAATCCATCCACTTCATCATTTTTGTTGAGTTCATCGATTTTTTCAATCAACTCTTCTTCTGTGACAGTATCAGGCAATTTCACCAGAGAAGAATCAAATCCTACTTCTTCACAATCTCTGATCTTAGCATTGACGTAAGTGATACTGGCACCGTTGGCCCCAACCAAAACAGCCGCCAAATGAGGTCGCTTTTTCCCGGATTCAACCAGCTTACTTACTTCCTCCTTAATTTCATCTCTAATTTCCTGAGATGTCTTTTTTCCATCTAAGAGTATCATAGTCGTTTATTTCGGTCCGCCCTGCATGCTTTTCATCTGACGCATCATGTTGGCCATTTGCTTCTTATTACCCATCATTTTCATCATCTTACGGGTATCTTCAAATTGCTTGAGAAGCTTGTTCACTTCCTGGATACTTGTGCCTGAACCGGCAGCAATTCTTTTTCTTCTTGAACCATTGATCACACCGGGGTTTTCTCTTTCGTGATTGGTCATTGACTTGATAATGGCTTCAATTGACTTAAAGGCATCATCATCAATATCTACATTCTTCAAGGCTTTCCCCATCCCAGGAAGCATGCCCAAAAGGTCCTTGACATTTCCCATTTTCTTGATCTGCTGAATCTGCTTCAGGAAATCATTAAAA
>JAUILH010000197.1 GCA_030433115.1 Bacteroidia bacterium
ATATACCACACAAAGAATAGGTACATTTTGACTAAACACTCAATGAACCGGTTGAGACAAAATGTCCCAGTCGGTTTTTTTATCCCTACTATTTCTAAGATAAATAGGTTTTTCTCTATCGTACAGCAGCAGTAAGTCTGCAATGTGTGCAATGGCAGCGCGAATGTCTTGTTCGGCGTCCAAATACGTGATGTTGCTGTCTTTTTTTTCGGCATCCAGAGCCGTTTCATTGATCACTCCGTTGACCTCCTTTCCTGAACGTTGACTGATCGCCAAGGTATTGAATCCAATGCTGTTAAACCAGGCGGCTGTTTCCTGATATTCCCCATGTGAGAAACCTGCCTGGTGACATAATAAAATATAGGGCGCATCCTCAGCCACTTCAGAGATGACACCATGAATTTTCACGCTATCAGGTGCAAGAAATGGATCAATTTCCATTTTCATCGGCCGGAACTCATCACTGTCCTGGTGATGTGTCATGTGTTGACCCGAGTGAATGTCATCCTGAGGCATATCCTGTTTTGTCTTTTTGTTGTCGCCACTCTCAAGTTCTCTTCGTTCTCCGCCTGAACAAGATTCAATGGATATAATGGTCAGTATGATTAAGATGTATTTAAAATTCATAGTAGAGTTTTTTAAGTTCTTCTGAGGTCATCATGTTCGGTGCTTGTTGTTCAACTGTTTTTAACACCTTTTCAAGCCTGCTACGGTCAAGTTGAATAGACGCACCGATATCGGTACAATGGTCAATTTCATCTTCATTCACCTCACCGTCAATAAAAATTAGCTTCAGGCAGTCATGAAAAAAATTCAATCGATCAGTTTCCATAAGAGGAGCTGCATGATTGATTTGTTCCTGAGATATCCTCTGAAGTTCCTTATCGGAGATATCCAGTTTTTTTGCCAGCCAAACCACAAAACTTAGTTCCGCCATGTTAAATGATTCGTCTGACTGGGCCAATTCCATCAATCGTTTCAGATGGCTGTATTTTTCTTGTGTACTGATATATGACATGTGTTATTCTTTTTCGATCAAGTGTTGTTCCTCCTTGCTTTCCATGAATGAATAAGTAGATAAATATAAGATCAATGATTGATGGATGTTGGGATTGTTGACGGTTTTTTGTGCCCATTGTTTAAAAATCCAGGGTTCCGGGTTAATGGATACCATGGTGTGTTCCATTGAAAACTGAATAGGATCAACATAACTCTGGGTAGAATCTAGTCGGTAAAATTGTGATAATTCTTCCTCATTAAAATTGGGGTCATCATAATTCACACTAAAAAATGCATAGGGTATTCTGTAGGAATATAGGTTCCAACTGAGGTACGGAATATGATTGGTAAAGACATTGATAAAAGGTGTAACCGCAAAAAACACTACCGCAACTAAAATCCTTGGGGTCAAATTGAGTGTGAATTCTCCGTCTTTTTTGAGTAGAATGAAGTGGTACACAATCATGGCAGCGTTCCAATGCCATACAATTCGGTTATAGTCGGTGTAGATCAGATAAACGATAATGCCTATATGTAATCCAATGGCAATGTAGGATGTCCATTTTCTCGTGAGACTCATAATCAGCCCTATCCCAAGTAGCATTTCAATAAAAGGAACCATGGTTAGAAATGAATGAAGTGCATCATGAAGCCATTCGGGATTGATGCCTTCCGTCATGTTGGCAATGCCGTCATTGTCTCCGGTTACTTGAAATTCTTGTGCTTTAGAAGGTGAAAATCCATGGTAATAAAAGATGTTCATTTTCTGAACGCCAGACCAAAGATAAATCCCACCAATGGCGAATAAATAGTAGGCCAGGTTCTCAGTTTTTTCTTTGATAGCACTAATTCCCATTAGCATTACGGGAATATAGAAATAGGCTTGTGCTTTGTTCCAGTCTGTGCACAAGGCGAAGAGAAAAAGACCAACGGTGCTGAGTATTGCCCATTTCTTATTGGAGATGATCACAGCAATGCAAGAAATGAAAAGCGAAAAGAAGATGATGGCAGATACACCATCACTTACCTCAAAGATTTCGGCTATTGGAAATCTTGGAACAAAGTCGTTTCCCAACCAAATCTTGTGTGATAAAATCAAGCTAAGGATCATAAAAATGGCGTTCACTCTGTTGAGCAACGCGAGCTGTCCTTTAGGAAGTGATATGTGGTTTGATATATTCAAAACGAAAATTGATCATCCGCAAATGTCAGGGTTCTAAAATAATGCTTCTATCTCAGATCATAGCCTTAGGTAAATCTTTATTTTAAGGCATTGTACTAGAATTTGGTTGCTCAACAAGGTCATTTCGAGCAAAGCCGAGAAATCTCTTTTCCTAAGATGGCAGAGATTTCTCCACGCTGGTCGAAATGACAGTTAAATCACAAAGCAACCAAATTCTAGGGTAATGCTTATTTTAATTGATCCAATTCTTCTTTAAAAATATTACATTGGAGACAATGACATCTGTCAAACCAAATCAAAAGCATATTCTGTTTGTTACGGCTGGTTACCAGGACACCAGTCTCGATGATTTTTTTAATTATGCCATTTGTCAGGTCAATCAGGCAGAAGCACTTTCCTCAATGGGATATCGTGTCACTGTTCTCAGTAGATTTAATACCAACAAGGTCGTTTCAAAAGAAGGCGTGGAGTACATATTTGTTCGGGACAATAAACCAAGGATACTCAAAAGATGGCAACGGTCGAAGGCCTTGTTGCAGGAAGCGATTCGGATCAATGCAGATATTGTTCATTGTCATGGGTTTATTTTTCCCGTTTTCCTTTTAAGTCTGAGGAGAAAGTTAGCTGCGGAGATTAAGGTTGTAGTGGAGTACCACTCGGATCCTTTCTTTAAAATTATGCGGTCATTACAAAAGCGGGCTTTGTCTAATGTGGATAGACTTATTTTTGCGAATGAAGGCGCCAGACGGTTGTGGACTGAACAATTTAATTTTTCTGAGAACCATTCCAGATTATCGGTTGAATGTGCTCCCAGTTCAAAATATATGCCCAGAGATAAGGCCAGAGCTATTTCTGGCTTTAAGGGTGGTCCTGTTTTTCTTTGGAACAGTCGGTTAATTCAGCGCAGAGACCCCATTACAGTGATTAAAGCTTATGATCAATTTTTGAAAGATGGAGAATTTTCTAATAGCCATTTTTATTGGATGATTCCAGATTATGACCAGGCTCTTTTGAAAGAAATGAAAGACTATATATCGGGAAATAAGTTGTTGCAAGACAGTATTACGATCATTGAGGGTAGAAAGAAACATAACGAATTGGCGCCTTATTTTAACAGTGCAGATTACATTATAACCGGGTCTTTAGATGATGGCTATGGCTATGGTATTGCAGATGCCATGTCATGTGGAGTTGTTCCAATTTGTACTGATATACCAACATTCAGGCAAATTACCAATGATGGTAAAGTCGGTGTTCTTTGGGAACCGGGTAACAAGCATTCCCTGGTCGAAAACATGTCTACGCTTATTAGAGAAACCTATCATGAGATTGATGCCGTCTCCAATGCGGTAGTTGAATATTTCGATTTCAATCTGAGTAAAGAAAACCAGGCAAGGCAGATGGATACCATATATAAGGAGCTTACCAAATCAAATTAATTGTTTAATAATAATGATCGTGACTCGTTTGAGTCTTTTATTGATTCCTATTGATGATGCAAACGCTGAAATCCAAATTGTCTCCAAAATCAAAAAGGTTCATAGCAAATACGCTGGCACAGTTTGTCCGTTTTGATTTGAAGAAATTGGCAAAGGTTTATAATCCGAGCAAAGGCGAGTGTTATGACTTTTATTCTCTCTATAGAAAATATCTGAAGGAATTTCGTTTTAAAAAAATCCGTCTGTTAGAAATAGGTGTGGGCGGGTACGAAGACCCCGAGAGGGGTGGTGGCTCACTTAGAATGTGGAGAAGCTACTTTCCGTTCTCAAGAGTTTATGCGATAGACATTAATGACAAAAGTCCTCATGAAGAGCGTAGGATTAAAATTTTTAAGGGAAGTCAATCAGACACATTGTTTTTGGAAAAAATGCTTGATCAAACAGGCAATCTGGACATTGTCATAGACGATGGAAGTCATATTTCGGAAGATGTGATCACCAGTTTTGAGTTTTTATTTCCATATCTCAATGATGGAGGGGTTTATGTTATAGAAGACACGCAAACATCCTATTGGAAAGAATGTGGCGGAAGTATGGACAAAAAAGCAACAACCACAATGAATTACTTTAAAAAACTGATTGATGGTTTGAACTACGAAGAGTTTCCTGTTCCGGGATATCGGGCCGATTATTTCGAAGAGAACATTGTATCGATACACTTTTACCACAACATTATTTTTATCAAGAAGGGTAAGAACAATAAAGGATCGAATGTGCTGACTAATCATGAAATGCCTTCGGTGTGATGCCTTGGGTTATTTCAAAAGGCATGTAAAATAAAAAACCCTGATCATCAGAGGATGTCAGGGTTTCAAAAGCGTATTTATAATGTTATTCAGCTAAAATTATGACTTTATTGTCTTTAACTTCAATCACACCTCCGTTCACATCATAATTCTCAACACCGTTACCAGTTGAGACTTTGATGCTGCCTTTTGCCAAAGCAGAAATAAGGGGGGCATGGTTATTTAAAATACCTAAAAAACCGTCTACTCCGGGAACTACTAACTCGGTAGCATCTCCTGAGAACAAATTTTTATCTGGTGTAATAATATCTAACTGCATAATGTTTTGTCTTAAGCGCCAGCCTCAGCCAACATTTTCTTACCAGCTTCAATGGCTTCTTCAATGGTTCCTTTCAAGTTGAAAGCAGCTTCAGGATACTCATCAACTTCACCATTCATAATCATGTTAAATCCTTTAATGGTGTCTTCAATGCTTACCAATGCACCAGGCATTCCAGTAAACTGCTCAGCAACGTGGAATGGCTGAGATAAGAATCTTTGAACTCGTCTTGCTCTGTGAACCACCAATTTATCTTCTTCAGACAATTCGTCCATACCCAAGATGGCAATGATATCTTGTAATTCGTTATATCTCTGAAGAATCATTTTTACGTTCTGCGCACAGTCATAGTGCTCATCACCTAATACCGCTGGTGTCAAAATTCTGGAAGTAGAATCCAAAGGATCAACCGCAGGGTAAATTCCCAAAGCAGCCAATTTTCTTGACAATACTGTAGTTGCATCCAAGTGGGCAAAGGTCGTTGCCGGAGCCGGATCCGTTAAATCATCCGCAGGTACGTATACCGCTTGCACAGATGTAATAGATCCTCTTTTTGTTGATGTAATCCTTTCCTGCATGGCACCCATTTCAGAGGCCAAAGTTGGT
>JAUILH010000198.1 GCA_030433115.1 Bacteroidia bacterium
AAAATTAAAGAATGGATTTATCAAGAATTATTGCCATCTCAGGCAAACCTGGTTTATACTTAGTTGTGGCGCAATCGCCAAATAGTATTATTGTTGAAAATGTGGAGAACGGGAGACGCATGCCAGCCTTTGCCAGCAATAAAATTAGCGCACTGGAAGACATCACCATGTACTCTATTGATGAGGATGTCCCTTTGGGCGAAATCATTCAAAAATTGTATGACAAAAATGATGGAAAAGCCGCATTGAGTCACAAGGATGACGTAAAAAAACTGAGATCAGAGTTAGATACCGTTCTAGATAACTGTGACCATGACAGGATATATGATGCTGATGTGAGAAAACTTTTCCAATGGTACAATCTTCTGCAAAAATCGGAAGTCCTTAAAACCCGTGTTGAAGAATCGGAGAAAAAAGCTCAGGAAGAGAAAGCGGAGGAGAAAAAGTCTGAAGGCGAAAAGAAAACTACAAAGGCAAAGGAGTCTAAAGAGAAAAGTGCTCCAGCTAAGAAAAAGGCAAGCAAAGCTTCAGACAGTAAGAAGAGTGCCTCTGACGGAGCTAAGAAAAAAGCGGAGAAAAAAGACGCCTAATTTTTGAAAAATCTAACCATCCATAGACCCAAAAGAAAATTCTTACCAGAAGAGTTAAAATTAAGGTCATGGGAAGATATTGAACCCTTTTTTAAGAATTTAGCCGATCGCGACTTAAATTCAGAGAAGGCTCTTAAAAAGTGGTTGTCCGACAGAAGTGAAGTGGATGCAGTTATATCTGAAGATGCTGGTTGGAGGTACATCAAAATGTCCATTGATACGGGGGATGAGGCTGCCCTAAAAGCCTACCAGGATTTTGTCAAAGATATCCAACCCCAAATTGCACCTTATGAAGACGCTTTTAATAAAAAACTAAGTGCTTGTCCGTTCCTAAATCAAATCACGGAAACCGGGGCTGATATTTACTTTAGATCTGTCAATAAGGCGATAGAACTTTTCAGACAGGAGAACATTGAGCTGTTTGCTCAAATTTCTGAAGAAAGTCAAAAATTCGGAGCCATTAGCGGTGCACAGTCGATTGAACACAACGGAAAGACACACACCATGCAAAGTGCAGCTACTTTTTTAAAGTCGCAAAACAGGTCTGAACGTGAAAAAGTATACAGTGCTATTCAATCCAGAAGGGCTGAAGACAAAAAGGCTTTGGATGATTTGTTGACCTCACTGATTAACAAACGTCACCTAGTTGCTAAAAACGCTGATTTTGACAACTATCGCGACTACAAGTTTGAAGACCTGGGACGATTCGACTACACGGTTGATGATTGTTTCAACTTCCATGAAAGCATTGCCGCCGAAATTCCTCCTCTGGTAACAAAGATTCAAGAGGCAAGACGACAAAAACTCAATCTGGAGGTCCTAAAACCCTGGGACACGGAGGTTGATCTATCAGGTGAAGATGCCTTAAAACCGTTTAACAATGGAGCTGAATTGATCCAGGGGTGTATTGACTTATTCGACATCATCAAACCTCAGTATGGCGACTACCTAAGAACAATGCGAGAAATGAAGCATTTAGATTTGGAATCGAAAGATGGTAAAATGCCCGGAGGATACAATTACCCGCTTTATGAAATTGGTGTTCCTTTTATTTTTATGAATAGCGTAGGTTCACACCGGGATTTGGTAACCATGATTCATGAAGGTGGTCACGCCATTCATTCTTTTTTGAGTAGGGACTTGAATCTAACAGCTTATAAAAGTCTACCGAGTGAAGTAGCAGAATTGGCTTCTATGAGCATGGAATTGATCTCAATGGAACATTGGGACGTGATTTACACGGACCCATCCGAATTGAAACGTGCCAAAAAAGAGCATCTTGAGAAATTACTGAGTATTCTTCCATGGATTGCAACTGTAGACGCATTTCAACACTGGTTGTATGTGAATCATACACATTCAGTGGAAGAGCGTGAAACCGCCTGGACAGATCTTTTGGAGCGTTTTGGAACTGGTATGGTAGACTACAGTGGATTTGAAAACGCCAGAAAAAATAGTTGGCAAAGACAGCTTCATATCTTTGAAGTCCCATTTTACTACATAGAATACGGGATGGCTCAATTAGGCGCTATTGCTGTGTGGAGAAATTATAAATCCAGTCCTGAAAAGGCGCTTCAGCAATACGAAGACGCTCTAAAATTGGGATATACCAAATCAATTCCTGAAATCTATGAAACTGCCGGAATTGAGTTTAATTTTTCCCAGGAGTATGTGCGTGATTTAATGGCGTTCGTGAGCCAGGAGATTGATAATTTATAATTGTCCGGATTTCAAATCAGTGCTATTTCCGACTATTTATGTGCCATTAGAAAAACTCCTGATCAAACCAACTCCTCTGTCTGGTGTACTTCACATCTCTCAGCAATGGATTTTTTAAAGCAATGGTCAACGAATAGCTTCTTCGATTTCCAAACGGCACCCAGTTGAACCTGGCCACCCAACAGTTCAAATCTCGTTCTATATTCACCGTGGTAAACCCAAAATCTCTGGTCACAAAATCGTAGGTAGTGGACGCCACAATTTTCCATTTTGGTGACAGTTTGATATCTCCATTTACACGCAATGTTTGTGTGTAGAACACGGAATCAATAACATTGGTTTCATCTGTCTCACTGTCAAAAATTGAATAGAATCGTCGGTTATATCTTATGGTATGACTTACACTGAGGGCCCAGGGCACATCATAATAATCAAATGGATCCTGATTGCGACTGATTAACTCGTCTTCTTCTTCCTCTGTAAATCCTGTATTAGTTGAACCCGTGTTTGTTCCAAGACCAGTTTTCTTGGCGTTTTTAGACGCAAATCTGAAGCTCGTGGCCAAACTAGCATCTTTTAAGCGTGCCAACTTTCCTGTTTGATCAATGTTAAGGATATTTCTTTTATTGCCTTCTGCATCATACCAATAGGGGTCAAATGTACTCGAATAGGTGAGCCTCAAATTTTTGAAAAGCGTGGTTCGCGCATCCAATCTAAAATCCTGAATGTTTAAACTATCTGCAATAAAATCATACCCCCCAACAATATTAAGGTTTTCAATGATTTTTGTTTTACTGGCTTCCCCTGTGCTATCCACTTTGGCATTCACCTTCATATCCAGCGAGTTGATCAGATTAAAACTCAATCGCCCCGATTCTCCCGAAGGTGCTTTGCCGTAGACACCAATGTCATACCTGGAGTAACTCACATCTACCGTATCTTGCTTTAAAGGGTTGATGTAGGTGAACTGTTCCTGAGTCCCAAAATCCGGTCGATAAGTGAATGTCACATTAGGTGTAAACATGTGCCTAAAGGTTCTTCCACGCTTACCTTTCATCGCATAGTAACCATAAATCTTGGTAGTTAAGCCGCCACTCACATTGTAATTATCATTGTACGCAAAACCCGCTGTTGTGTCTGTCACCAACTCAAGTGAGTCCGCGTCCCAATACTTCCTGATAGTCTCAAAATAGTATCTACCGGTCCAGGAAGATGCCAGATTAAAGGTAATTCTCTTCTTCCAGAAACGCCATGGTGAATTGATGTTCATGGTGTGTTTGAAGCCATTTTGAATGTTCGAAGAAATATAATCCAGATTATCCATGGCGATCAAAGTATCTTGCAAACGAGCCCGGTTGATGCCCTCCAATCTAAAAGTCATCCCTACCTTTTCTAACTGTTTTTGGAAGCCTCCTCTCAGCCTGCCGTCTTTGTTGTAAATCTTAAATGGATTAACTCTTGAGACATTAAAACTCATGGAAGGTAAAGTCACGTTCACAACACCTGTTTGTGTGTTTTGGTCATGATTGGCTCCCAAACTCAAGTTGAAAGGTTTCCCAGGAAAGAGTCTGGTGTAATTGATGTTTGAATTAAACTGATTACTCAAATAATTCGCATTGGTAGATGCAAAGTTGTTTTGAAAATTGTTAGAAGTTCCAGCATTTACTCTTGCCGTGAAACGATTGTAGGGACTCGCCTTAGGGTCTTGTCGGTGGTTCCATGTAACCCAGAAATTTGTTGATTCGGAATAATCCGGAAATTCGGGATCACTGTTCCTGAGTTTTGAATAGTTTATAAAAAAGTCTCCTTCGTATTTATAACGCGTCTTATACCTGGTGAAATTCTTCAATCCCCAACTGCCTCTGGAATAAATATCTCCTTTAAACTGCATGTCCATCTTCTCTCCAATAGGAAGATAAAATCCACCATCTTGCAAGAAAAAGCCCAAAGCAGGAGACTCGCCGAATGTAGGCACAATGAGTCCGGCGTGCTGTTTCTTCTTGTTAGGAAAGAAGCCAAATGGAAACATGATGGGTGTTGGAACTCCCGCCAATTCGAGATACCCCGGTCCTGTTACAATCAAATCTTCCATCACCTTGATTTTTGTAATTCGGAATTTGGTATGTGCATCCGGGTCTTCACAAGGGCAATAGCGTCCATCTTTAATATACAAAACGTCATCTTCATCCTTCACAACTATTTTACCATCAATATATCCTTCAGCTACCTGCGTTCTTACATTTTTTATGACACCACGTTTGGTTTCAGAGTTATATCGAATGGTGTCCGCAAAAATCTCCTCAGTACCATCGGAAAAAACAGGCTGACCAACTTTATTGCCCAAGCTATCCAGAGTGTAAGTTGCCATAAAAACGGACTTATCCATATCATATACGATCAGGTCAGCCTTGAGATCAATATCTCCATACATCACATGTGCTTCACCATATAGGTATACTTTTTTTGTCTGCCAATCGGCTTTAATGCTATCTCGGGCATTTCTAAAAACAGGGGCTTCAAAAGCTGGTTTAACGGTCTGAGTGTCCACCTGTACCGTATCCGGATTATCTACTAAATCATCAGATTGTTGAAAAAGTGGTATCGCATTTGTTGATAAAGGGAGAATTATTAACAAACAAAAGAAGATAAATGCTTTGATGGGACTACTGAGTAGCAATTCTCGCTGTGTATTTTTGTTAAGTGCCGGTCTGTGTTGTTTTCCGGGAGTTAATAAACGTCAAAGCTAGTAATTTTAGTATGAAGACATATAAAAACTTAATGGTTGGTGGAAAACTCAGCATCATGGTGTGGATGACCATGGTATTGCTATACCCTTTCAATTCGTCTGTGGCCCAAGACGAGTCTGCAATAGGCATCAAAAAAGTGGTGATTGATCCCGGACATGGCGGTCAAGATCCAGGAGCCATTGGGTTTTCTGGGGTATACGAAAAAGACATAGCCCTGGATGTTAGCTTAAGACTGGGCAAACTCATTAAAGAGAACTACCCTGATGTTGAAGTGATTTACACACGTGAAAC
>JAUILH010000199.1 GCA_030433115.1 Bacteroidia bacterium
TTCTGCCAGCATATTGAATGTAATATTTTCCTCTTTTTTTACGATTAGTTTTTTTCTAACCATTTCTACTTGATTAGATCCTGCCTCAAGGGAGATTAATGCCTGGGCGGGAATTTTTTTCTCTCCGCAAGAAAGGGCTTACCTGTTTCATGTGGTGAAGAAGAACCATGTATTGGATAGAAATCTAGGTGAGTTTTTTAAGTATGATGGTGAGTGGGTAACAGTTAGTGGTCAGGTGGATTTTGACTCTCTTGAGCAAATTGTGATCGCTGAACCCACGTTGTTGGACATAGATTTTGAGGGGATCAAACGAGCTCCGGAGAGTATTCTGGCAGAGACAGCATCCAAGATGGGCTTGTGGAAACTGGTTCAGATCCTGGATCACCCTACAGAATCTTCTCACGAGACAGATTACAAGCTTTTAGTGGACTATTTGAATAAAGAATTGCCAGATGGCGCTTTTCAGGACCGCGATAGAACACGTTGGCATAAACAAATCAGAACCCTTTTAAATGCAGATTTATCATTGCTTGATAAACGCGACATTGTTGAAGAAATTGAACGGATTTCACTCAGGGAGAAGATGTACATACTTGAAGCTCTAGATGCGAGCTATAAATTTTACACCAATAAACTCACAAGACGGTATTTCGACTTGTTGGGAGGTTCCAATACCGAATTTGAAAATGTCTTGTTGGCAGCAGGAGAGGGGAGCAAGACTTACGGACTGATGGAAGAGTTTGAGAAAAAAGAAAACGGCAAACTCAACAAACGTCAGCCCAAAGGAATTGCCTTATTTACTTATCAATACAGCATTAAGAAATCAAAGAATGGCATGCGTGACATTTACCCCAAAACGGATCCGGTAATTGCTTACTCCGGTTTTAATGATCCCAAGAACACGAACATTCATCTAAGTCTTTGGGGCTTTGATGCGTTCTTTCAAACTACCGTGGTACTAAAAACCGGAGGGCGCTCCTACATTTTATACGCCAATCGTGATTCAAAGGAATTGTCTGCAGATTCAGCATACGCTTATGGTAAAACGTATCAATACCACATCAATACCCTTGAAAAAAAGATCATTCCGGAAATTGAGGAAGACCTGCATGGTAAATCCGGTTTGTGGGTGCAACATGCAAGATGGGAAGAACGGCGCGTTAAATATTATGATGAGATTAGAAAATCTGAGGTAGCCATGCGTACCTATGAGCTCGAGAAAAACAAGAAAAAATTAAAAAAAGCCCAAGATCGGTACTTAAATTACAATACAGCATATGCCAACGCGAGAGCCAGTAAAAGAAAGGTGTTCTACAGGATTTTTGCTAAAGAACAGGAGTTGGAGTATTATCAAGATCAATTGTATTACATGAAGTCCAATTTGGGCAGTTCTCCAGTAGACTACGTGTATGAAGATTCCCTGTATAAATTTGAAGACGGTTCCTACTTTGATCCTTTTACCCAGGATTTTCATTTTTCTTCAATAGACAACGGAGAGTTCAATGTTCGACTCATTTCTATTGGTTCAAAGCCACTTGCCAATTTAGTAGATGAGGTGCAATTGATGGTCAATGCCATGCACAAATCGGTGCCCAATCAGATTCAATTTGATTTCACATTGGAAGATTCTTTTGATCCCAACTCATATCAACTCAAAGAATTGCCTGAAAAGTTTACACAGTCCGGTAAGCTGGACTCCATTCTGAATTATTTGGTACACCATACCAAAGAAGGGCGAGCCTATTTATTTGGAGGCGGCGTTGGTGCATTCGGGGTCGATGGAGCAATAGTGTCTGATACAGCTCAAAGTGAGCTCGATAAGTATCCGGGTTTAACTCAAAAAGACAAAGCAAAGAATAGGGAAAAAAGAGAATTTAAATACTTAAGAGCCACAAAAGTGTCGATATACATTGATGGTTCTGCAGTCTTTAAAATCAGTTCCTATACAGATCCCGTGATCAGCACCTTGTCTGAAAAGGACAGTAGTTTTAAAGTCTTGAAAGATTCTCTTGAATTTGAAACAGATAATGAGCTGCTAAGTTGTTTGAGAAGTATGAACACTTTTGACCTCATCATCACCAATCTTCAAAAGAGACTTTCTGCAAGAACAGATTTGGATATGAAAACAATTGCTCAGGTATCGGAAGCACTTACACGAACTCGGGAGAAGGCAGTTGTTAAGTATGCTAATGGACCGCAAATAGTTAGATTCAGAGACTATCAGAAGCTTCAATCGTCAAAATCAGATTGAATAAAAGATGTATGAAAATTGAGTAGGTAAACACGCTCCTGTGCCCTTGTCATGGCAGTGTACATCCACCTCAAGAACGAATTCCCCATCATCTCCTCAGTTAAATATCCATGATCAATTACCACAATAGGCCATTGTCCACCTTGTGACTTATGACAAGTGATTGCGTAGGCATATTTCACAACCAATGCATTCATGAAAGGGTCGTTCATGGCACGTTTCTTTCGTTTGCCTAAATTCTTTTCATAGTCGTGCTCCAGCATCACATTGTTCCACAGAACCTTAAGTTTTTCCCTTGGCATAGATGCATGAGGTTCTTCCAGGCTGTCCAGCATCACAAGTAGTTCAATTTCTGGTTTTGAAGGATAGTCCACAAAAGCAGCCGTTACTTCCGCAAATCTAAACCCATGTTTTTCATGGTATTTATGAATTCTGACCACTTCAACCAGATCACCATTCGCAATGAAACCAATCTCCTTGGTATTCGACCAGAAATAATTGTTCTTGACAACCATCAGTAATTCGCCAACAACCAATAAAGATTCATGCCAGAAAATTCTTGATCTGATTTGTTGATTAAACTCCAATGCTCGCTTGTTAGAGCGCGTAATGACAATCACATTTCTAAGTCCGCTTTGTCCATAAGCGCTGTCCAGTTCGTCCTGGAGATCATAGCCATTGAGTAATCGAATGTCTTCAAAATCTGTGTTAAATTGAGGGATGATTACTTTGTCCTGATTGATTTTATTTCTTAGCAACGTGGCATTATGCAGAATACCCGAGTCGGCCTTTTGCCTGGCTACTTCATTCAACTCAAAAGAAGCTACCTCCATGCCGTACCTGGCCAAAACATCTTCGTTGAGTGCCGGACTTACTTCTAATCCAACGGGTGGTAATTGTGCTGTGTCTCCCACCAGAAGTAGTTTGCAGTTTCGTCCCTGACGGATATACAGCAGCAAATCGTTTAAAAGGCTCCTGTCACTGAAAACACCGGTGCCCAAATTGTCGTCACTCAACATGGAGGCTTCATCTACCACAAACAAAGTTCGTGCATGAATATTAGGCATCAGCACGAATCTGCTCATTCCTCCACTGGTGACCTGTTTCTTGTAAATCTTCTTGTGAATCGTAAAAGCATGATGTTCACTGTACAAAGAAATCACTTTTGCTGCCCGGCCTGTTGGCGCTAAAAGTACAGTCTGAATGCCTCTGTTCTTAAGCGCTTTAACCATGGCTGCTACCATGCTCGATTTTCCGGTTCCTGCATATCCCTTCAGAATAAACGCCCTGGTGGTTTTGGAAATCACAAAATCAGCCAGAAGAACACTTAAATCGTTTTGTGCCGCATTTACCTCAAACGGCAATTCGTCCTTTATGGAATTTGCAAAATTATGCGTTATATTGTTAGAATTAGGCTTCAAGATCGATACAAAACTAAGCTTAAAAAACAATCATTAATAGAACCTTTACGATTGAAAAAAAATTGTAGTTTTGTAGCTTTCCAGAAGTATAGAAAATACAAAATATGAATGCACTTCAACAGTTAGGAGACTTTTTAAAAGCCTTTACAAAATATGTGATCCCGTTGTTCTTTGGGATTTTAGCTTTCGTTCTGATCATTGAAAGTACAAAGGTCGAAGAGTTTGAAAATGTTATCTGTCACAAGGGAGAGTTTAATCCTGATGAAGCTGATTTGCTCACTATTGACGACCTCAAGGAAGGTGATTTGCCAAAGTATGTGTCCGAATACAAGTCGGGGATTGCACTTGAGCAGGAGCTTGGCGCACAGGTGAGTGCCTTAAAAGATTCTATCAATTCAACCAATAACCTTTTGTGGGATCCAGAAAATCCACCCAAACAGGAGGATAGTTTATACTATGACAGTTTGAAGGTAGCGATGGGAGATGAGCTAAAGCAAATTATTCCGAAATATAACGATACAAAGATTTCTACCAAGAAGATTTACAATACACACATTTTGCCGGCAATGACGTCTGAGAACTTTTTGAAGATTCGAAATGCAGAGTTGAAAGATGTTCAGATTCGTCAAAACCAGTTGTTCCTGGTTGGTGGCGTTGGGTTGCTCATCATGTCTATACTAATGGCCTTGTTTATTGGCAATGTCATTAGCAGACAAGTGACCTTTATTGTTCTGCCTATTGTGGCAGTCGGTTCCATTTTCTATCTGTATACCATCTATGACTCTATCATGGATATGGAGAAACACGACAAGAAGAAGGAAAAGGTGTACTCTGAAACCATTCAAAGAATGGAAGATATCAAAACTGGAATTCTATTATTTAAGGAGCAACATAACGGACGCGTGCCGGAAAACTTGGATGAATTGATTGAGTTCATCAAAACAGGAAAGGCTATTTCGGTGACTCAAACCGGAGATACGCCTAAGAGACCATTGACCAAAGTGGAGTCTTATATTTTATGGTCGGGTATGTTCAATGGAGCGGCCGATAGTTCCGATACTGAGACCTTCTACGCCAAAGTAGATGCATGGGCAGATACAACATACGTTACTTACGGAGATAGTGCCTTCAACAGAGATTATGCATATCAATTGGGGCATATCAGCATAGACAGTACAGTATTGTCGGTTGAAGAAAAACTATACACAGGACCACTGGCTAAGAAGAGACCATATACTAAGTTAGATTTTAGTGCTGATTCTTTGAAGTTTCAGGCATTCACTCAGGAAAAGTTGATCTATCGCCATGATGCGGTTCCAACCAATCCGGGAGATTCTGTGCTCAACTACAAATACCGTTTTGAAGTAAGATTGGCAAGACCAATGTTGATCTTTAGCTCAGATCATGAATGTGAGGCCAGAAAAGAGCTGATTTTAGGATCTCTTCAAGAGGATAAATTCTCAGGTAACTGGTAGACCAAAGATTAATTTGGAAACCCATATCGATCATATTAAAACTCCAGTACACGGAATAGTGGAACTGGAGTTTTCTATTTATAGACTGCTGCTCAAGAACGAAGAAGG
>JAUILH010000038.1 GCA_030433115.1 Bacteroidia bacterium
CAGGAAGGAAGTTCCGCTACTAATCAGGAGATCAGTGATCTGGTAGAAAAAATTAATCTGATTTTTGCTCTGGATCAGATTCAAACAAAGATCATATTGCCAGAAGGAGTAACCACTTTATTATAAACTATAGATTATGAGTGTGTTATAAATTTTTATATGTAAGTGTTAACCGATTTGTTAACCGCCTGATTTGTTTCAATTTGATTTGAATCAATCAATAAACTCCTCCACCTGCTCCAAATCGATACCAGCATAGTCGGCGAATTCATGGATGGTCACCAACTGGTGATCGTCTTTGCCTAGCTCGAAGCGGATCTGCTGCAGGAGCTTTCTTCCATACCGCTCACTACGGCCAGTGATCCGCTGAATATCCTTCGGATAAATGATGATGCGTTTTAGCTTCATTTGCTTTTTGTCATACTCTATCTATGCTTTATACCCTTAGTATCCTGCCTGCAACTATGGGGAATCCTTGGGCTAAAATAAAGGTGATTTTGTAATTCTCAACTTGTGTCAATGGTACTCCTCCGGCACTATCGGCACGTGTGTACACCTGCGGAGGCCGTCAGTTGTCAGCCTCCTCTAAATATCCGTGATTTCAGCCATAAATCAAATTTTAATGCATTATGGCAAGACAAAAAGGAATCATTAAACTGAAAGGAACTATCGGGGATATTTCCTTTTACAAAAGCAAGGATGGCTACTTGGCCAGGGAAAAAGGTGGTGTGGATGGTGATCGCATCAAGAACGATCCGGCTTTCGCAAGGACGCGAGAGAATGGATCTGAATTCGGGCGAGCAGGCAAAGCTGGTAAGCTGATTCGCACAGCTATCCGTCCACTACTTCTGCAGACCAGAGACAGCAAGGTGGCCTCCAGGCTCACTCAGCTACTGATGAAGGTCATCCAATCTGATGCGGACAGTGCCAGAGGTTACAGAACTGTGGAAGGTGGAGATTTGGAGCTGATCCAGGGCTTTGACTTCAATGCAGATGGCAGGCTGCAAGCCACGCTCTATGCTCCGTATGGCGTGACCATTGATCGAGCGGCTGGTACGGCTACTGTTGATCTGGAGAAGTTCGTCCCAACGGATAGCCTGGCCTATCCGCAAGGAGCTACTCACATGAAGTTGGTGGCGGCCATCGCTGAAGTGGATTTTGAAGCTGATGAATTTACTTTCAACAGTAATTCCACGGCGGAGGTAGAAATCACCGATGTGAGCCAAGGACCTTACAACCTGGCATTGAATTTCAGTGCCAACAGTGAAGAGAACCTAATGGTGGTTTTTGGAATTGATTTCTATCAATCTGTGAATGGCGAACTGTACGCCATGAAGAATGGTGGATACAACTGTCTGGCAGTGGTGGCTATCGATCAATTTGCAGGTGCTGACGTCTAGTGATTAGATGGAAGTAATATTGAAAAGGGAGTATTTCCCTGATGGCACCAATGGGAAGTTCATGCAGGATGATCGTATGATCTGCCGGAGCATTGAGCTTCCCTGGCTTCAAAACCGAAGGAATGTATCGTGTATTCCTGAAGGAGTTTATCAAGTCCAGAAAAGGTACACCGAGAAAAGAGACTGGCATCTTTTCCTTCCGATTGTCGATGATCGGGATGGCATCTTGATTCACCCTGCCAATGATGCGCAAAAGGAACTGAAAGGATGTATTGCTCCTGTCACGAAGTGTACAGGTCATGGCAAAGGATCTGAATCCAGAAAAGCAACTGAGAAGCTTCAAGCCCTCCTCTTTGAAGCTTTGGACAATGGTGAGGAGGTTTATCTGACAATCATCAAATCAAAAGACATGAATATTATCAAGCGGGTACAGTCACCGACACCCAAATTTTTCAAGAAGGTGCGTAATGTTGGGATGTTGCTGGCGGCTGCAGGTGCAGCGCTACTCGCAGCACCTGTGACACTACCAGCTGGCCTGGTAACTTTTGGTGGATACCTGGTCACTGCTGGTAGTGTACTCACGACAGTGAGCCAGACGACAGTTGACGAAAAGCAATTGAGATCATGAATGTGAGTGACACTTTTGGGACTCGGATCGGGACAATGGGAGGAACTATTCTGACAGTAGTCATCAATATCAGCACCGGAGATGTGATCAGGACTATGATTCTGGCTACTGTTGGAGCGGTAGTGAGTTTCACCATTTCTATACTGTTGAAGCGTATTATCAAGTGGTTGAACGGTAAACCGCCAGACTTCATCGAATAAAGTTGCCACTTAGTGGTAATTATAGACTTACCATGTAGCTTTGTTTT
This sequence comes from Bacteroidia bacterium, assembly GCA_030433115.1. GTDB lineage: Bacteria > Bacteroidota > Bacteroidia > Flavobacteriales_D > JAUILH01 > JAUILH01. The sequence continues at coordinate 2,276 of JAUILH010000038.1, forward strand.
TGTGATAGATAAGTGAGTGTCTATTGCAAGCTGGTTCTTAATGAAAGCAGTGCTTCAGGGCACTGCTTTTTCTGTTTCCAGGCTAATCTCTTTTAGGGTCTTCATGATTAGTGCCTCTTGCAGCTGCTTGATGAGCTGGATCTGTCTGGTAAGCACCTGGACTTTCTCGTCCAGATCCTGGAATGCTTTTAATTTTTTAGTCAGCTCGCACGAGCTAGGGATAGTGAGCGCCTATAATCTGCAGGCCTGTGCGTAGGGAATTGATTCTAAGGAAAGGGATGACAGACCCAACCAGATGCTGGTGAAAGTATTTGGATTTCCAGAGTGCAAAACACAGCCAGTAAAAGAGTTCTTTGCTCTCTGGGGTTTCACATTTGACAATGAAGCAGTTTGCGCATGGCTCAGCTAATGGTTTTCCTGCATTGAGTCCTTTGGACAACACGAAGAAATGAGGGGATGAAGGTCTACAGCCCACACGGTAAGTTTGTACGGAATATTTGAACATAACTCGAGATTTAGAATTATGCTCCGTCGGATCGCCGAACCGTAGCGCTTCGCGCACTAAATCCCAAAAGAAAAAACAGAAAAAAAAGAAAGCATCACCACCAGGAGGCTGGACTGCTGGCAGGGCAAGGAGGAACGGAATAAATGAGGGGAGTAGGGAAGTGGCATGTGTTTATGCCGGAAATTCCTTGACCGGACTGCTAGAAAAAACGAGCTAAGAAAAAGGGAATGAAGTGCCAGAAAGATCGCAAAAACGAGGTGGCAACTCAGCCTCCTAGCTTAGTGTTCTTTTTTGTATTTGTGATGTGAAAAAATGAAGGTCAATCGAATATCCTATCTTTTCCTATCAAGTCTTTGATATCTTTGATGTGCTTTGATTGATTATTTGGATTGTCACCGAACTGAACTGCACGCTGAAAAAATTGAACAACTTCAGACTTATTGGTATATGGAGCTGGTTCGTTTGTCGATTTTATAAGTTTGAACACCTCTAATAACCTGTGATTTTTGACAAGGAATGTGCCATTTGGAACGTAATTAATTTCTTTCAACTCACAATCACCATAGAAAACAATCATTGAATAGAAGGGAATGTTTTCAAATTGCCTGATCTGTTTGCGTATAGTAGTTATGTGACCATTATTCTGTTTTATTGGATTATAGAAACGATATTTTCTTTGTCCGTATGCGAGAACTTGTGTCCAGTGCGTATGATTGGCATTGCCAAATATCCAACCACTATAGTCTTTCACTTCAATTACAATAATTCCTTCTGTGGTGACAACCACAACGTCAATTTGGGAAAATTCCCCGTTTCTTTTTTCAAGAAGTAAGTCATGGAATATAGTTTGAACGGGAATTCCATTTTTAATCAATTTTAGAATCAATTGCCTTTCTGATTTTGTCCCCCTGCCAGGGCTAGTTACTTGTTGAAGCAGTTTTCTATCACGAATTCTGTAAATGATCCTAAAAACCAGATATAGAAAGAAAATTCCTAAAAATATTGAAACTATTAAAGAGCCAAATTCTCCCATTTGCATAATCAATTCCATTTGTGACAGATTTAGGTTGGCGACCTCTATAACATCAAGCAATATAATGAAGGAGTTGAGAAAATCTTTGCTCGCCGGTTTAAGTGGAATGCAGCGTAGCGAAATGGAACGGGCGAGTCCTCCTGAGGGTGAAAGGCACAGGAAGCCAATGTTGGCTGGGTGCCGACCCATGTGCCCTGCAGCACTCTTCGATAATCTCAGAGTGACTGTGCTCGAAGGGCTTACACGACCGGGTGGAATGCTTGCAAAATGACAAGAATACCCCGACCCTAAAGGGTGCCAATAAAAAGTTAAGTCAGCATTGATATTGGATGGTTAGGCATGTCAACCCGGGAAGCCCCAGGAGGAAGCCGGCGAGCAGAAACAATGGGCAGTGGCTGGACTGGTAGCTGGCCGGGCGGTTGGAGAGGAGGTAGTGATAGAGTGAGAAAGAAAGGGTAGGAGTGTAGCTTCTCACTCTATGCTGCCGGAAAAGGGGATAGCCAAAAGGCCTGCTACCAGAACAGGGAAAACTGCCCGTGATGGCCAGACGGAAAGCAAAGCAGCATATGTGACATACTGGTAACATAGTGGACACCCGCAGGGCAGACAGTGTGCACACAGTGCTCTCTGGCTGGTATGGCACAAAGACTGCAGCTCCGGCTGGGCAGCACTCCTATAAACCGGGGGAGACTGAACCATGGTACGATGAACTGAACCTCAAAAACGGGAACCCAGAGAGAATGAAAAACTTACGATGAATAAGCTTTGAAAGCAGCACCCGGGGAGACTGAAAAATATACGAAAAGTGAAATATGGATGGGTGGGGCGGGAAAGAGCAAGTGTGCTGGAAGATCTGGATAGAAGGAAAGGAATGCGGGATCTTTCAGCACTCTTGCTGCGGGTGCCAGCAGTGGCCACCTGGAAAAAGCCCTTTGTGTTTCCCATGTGGCTGTTCGCAACTAGCGGTTCGCCTAAACTAGGGGAAAGGAAACGGTTCAAGGAAATTCTGGCAGGTGGTCAGTAATGGTGGAGATATAATCATTAAAGTTAATTCTTATCATATTTCATTAAACATCCAAACACTTCTTAAATAAGTACAATAAGCAAGTAATAGTGATCATTTACCTTGCTAGTAAAAAAAGGAATCATATGGATCTATTGAACATAATTGCCGAAAATCCTTTCACAGTAGAGGAATCATTCAAAAGAATAGCTAAAACTCTTATTACCAATAAGGCTTTAAAGGTCAACAATAGATTATTCGCATTCATAGATTTGGAATTTTACTACTGGCATACTGTTCATCAAGATTCATATTGTAAAAATGTCAATCATAATAGACCTACCGGAGAGTTAGAATTGCATCGATACGGTGTAGATATTTCATTGGGTAATGATCAGCAAAATGGTTTTGGTGGGATTCTAATAAGAGGCCTTTTTGATACAAAAGATGGGGTGATTTCAAAAAGTCAAGTTGTAAAGGAGATTTATAATCAAATCAAAATTGGTTACAATGAAGTAGGTATTGTTGATTATACTCCAATCTGGAATTCAATATTTGCTACAACCAGAAAAAACCTTGGTGAAAATAGTGAGTTCAAAGATTCCAAATATCGATTTCTTGCACGGGATAAGGAAATCTTCCGCAAGTATGAGGGTAAAGAAGATATCTTCAGAAATGCTGATTTAGAAGAAGAAGAGAAGTCTAACCTTTTGGGTTATAAACTGAAATGATTTCAGGTTCTGAAACGAATGTTGTTTATTTCTCAGACTTATTTTTGAAAGACTGTGAATTTTCAATTGTATTCAGAAGACTGGTTGAAATTCTGAATAAACATAAGGTTGAGCATCTATTGTTAACCGGAACAAAAGATATCTGGTGTCGAGATTATATGCCAGTGCAAAAAAGTCATTCAGAGTTTATTCAATTTAGGTATGAACCAAGCTACCTCAAATCAAATCAGGAATATCAGACCCTTCCTAATGAGGTAAATAAGGCTAATGGCTTTTCAGCCAAATATTCTCACATAAACCTTGATGGCGGAAATGTGATCAGTAGCACCGATAAGGTCATTTTGACAACACGTATTTTCAAGGAAAATCCTGAAATGCAAAAGTCAAAATTGATCAATGAATTACATGATCTTTTTGAATGTGATATCCACTTTGTTCCTAACATTAACACTGATTTTACAGGTCATGTGGATGGGCATATGAGGTTTATTGATAACCATAAAATTCTGGTGAATTGCCTTGAAGGAGAATACAAATACTGGCGTAAAGGTTTTGAAAAAATGATCTATGAAAGTGGAATTGAATTCATTGAAATGCCCTGGTTCGAAACTGATTGTTCTTATCCTAAACATTCATCTGTTGGGGTTTATGTTAATTACCTTGAGGTTGGAAATCTGATTATTTTTCCAATATTTGATGTCCGAGGCAATAAGGACGATGAAGCTTTAGAAATCATTAGAAATGCATTACCAGATAGAAAAATAGAGCCTATTCAAGTAAATGAATTGGCTAATGCAGGAGGATTATTGAATTGTGTGAGTTGGACGATCAAAGAATCATCATTTCGGCTGTAAATTCCGCTTGTTTGAATAAAAATAAATATCCCATGGATTATCTATTAGTTCATATTCATCACTCCAATCAAATTCGAAACCTACTAAGAAATGATCTGGACAGCCAAACGGATTATTCATTATGGCATTGGCCATTGGTGCGTGTTTTTTTCGGAAGTCAGTCCAATTGAAACCAAAACCAGTTCCAGGTCGAATAATTGAAATTGCACGTGGTGAAACTCTGTTTGCCAGGTACAGTCCTTCAAATGTTGATATCCCTTCTCCTCCGATGTAAATTAAAGTAATGGATGCCGGGCCATGATTCTCATCAAAAGCCTGCTTTCTCTGAAGTGAAATAATTAAGGCATATGGAACAACCTTAAAATACTGCCTTCTTCTTTGAGCAAGAAAATTGGTCAAATATTCATTAGTTATCAGCGTATCAATAGCGACATCTTCAATATTATTTGATTCGTAACCCAGAACTGTCGGCAAATTATTGATCACCTCCTCTTTCTCTATATGATAATCGCAATAGATGAAAGTATCTATGCCATACAATTCATATCGAGGGTTGAAATAGGACATTGGTTTTCCATCTAAACCACATGCTGGGTAGTAAAGCGATTTGGAAAGTATTTCTGCCAAGTTTCTCATATTATCCCCACATTCATTGATCAGCCATAAGTGTCTGGTGTACCATCAATGGTCTCATTGTAAAGCAGCTTGTATTCACTCAATTTAAAATCAAGTGACTTTGCCACCTCATATTCCCCATCAGCTAACAGAAAAAAGGCCGGTATCATATCATAATGAAAGAACGGCTGATCTTGATTGTAAAAAGTGAATGTTGGCACATCACCAGGCTCTGCCATTAGGATTCTTTGTTTTAAAAGGGAGGAAATATGCTCCGTAAAACGATAAGAATGAACTAATAAAAGATTCTTTTCAATGCGTAAAAATGGCTTTTGAGTAACAGAAACTGATTCTATCTCACATCCTTCGAAATGTGGAACAGGATTCTTAATCGCTTCCTCGATTACTTTTCTTCTTACAATATCCTGCTGAGGTAGCTCAGTGAATATGTCAACCCGATCACACTCATTCAGTGCTTTGCTAAAAACAAGCTCCCATTGCTTTTCATGAATAATTGGTTCGATGTGGTAGTATTTAATTGACATATTTGGTTTTTTGAAGGTGAATGGGATAATAATTGATACAAAGTTATCTTTCATACTGCTATAATCTGGCGGATCTAATTGTTTATCTTGTAAATCTCTCTTTGAGGTATGTGAGGAAAGCATTATTATACAATTTCAGTTCCGCTAATACCTCCAAGAAAGTGTGGGAAGGCATGAGATTCGAAGTGTCAGCCAAGTATCACTTGTGGTAAATTTCGAGCTAATGCAGAAGCTGTTGATGATTGCGGATCAGGTGGAGGTTCTAAGTCCGGAAAGTGTGAAGGAGAAACTGAGGGAGAAGATTGAAAATGCAAGAATATTGAATGTTATACTAAATGATATAATGCCATGAATCCACAACATGCCACTTACTTTTTGAATACTATCGATGAATTCCAATGGAATTCAATCCCAATTAGACATTGGATTAATATTCTCCATAATAATCATGAAATTGATATAGTCGCAGAAATTTTTCCAGAACAGGGATTATCTAAAGGTGAATTATTAGCTCATTGTCAAAGCAGTACTTATTCAATAAAAGAGAAATGTATAATGATTCTCATCTGGGGAGGAATGATTGGACAAAGGATAAATAACACTTTGGATTATTGCAATGGTTATACTGCACAAACTGAATTAGCATTCTTAAGGTTGATGCGATGTAGAACTAGGTTCGAAGCATTTCAGGTTTTGAAAGATTCAAAAGAAAACAATCTACTACCTGGAGTAGGCGTTGCATTTTACACGAAATTTCTCTTTTTCCTCAGGCCAGACCTGAATGGTTACATCCTGGATCAGTGGACAGGGAAATCATATAATCTCCTAATGCAGGGTGAGAATCACGAATTAGGGCCGATACCTTTTCAAGGCAATGTTGTTCAAAATCAAACAACGGCAGAGCAGTATGAACACTTCTGCCAAACAATTGACACGCTAACAATAGCGTATAACCTGCATCACAATACCAATCTGAGTGGTTATCAAGTTGAAGGGAAACTGTTCACTGCTGGTGGGAATTGGAGAGCTTATTTGAATCAACATTATCCACTGGCTGGTCAGGCAGTACCTTGTAACCCGGATGATAATAACCCTCCACCTGATAATGCAGATCAAGATCAACCTAATTTTCCCGAATTAGACAGATTCAACACGATTGATATAAATATTAGTAACAACATGGATAGGTTATTTTGGTGTTATTTGGCATATCTGAATTATACAAATACATGGCTAGATAATGCATATCGACCTTTAGAAGACATAGTAAATGAAGTACCAAACCTGCAATTCATCGATCATAATAATTTGATACAGGCAACTTTCAATTTCACAAAATATGCTATGATTAATAGTGCCGGAGCACGGAATTACTTCCAATTTGAAGGTGGCCATAATCTTCACCAGGAGTATACTGCGTCAATTAATGATCCCCACAGGGATTACGGAAATATTCTTCAACAATATGGAAATAATCAGATAAGAATAAATCCTACTTACATAAACAACGAAGATTAATAAAATGAAACACCTAACCGACCATATTAACCTCTCTCCTACTAATCTGGCAAACTTCCTCGGATGTAAGCATCTGACCAGAACGTAATTGTCTTATCTCTGAAGGACTCGAACCAAGGTGATAAATATGGAAAGGGAAAAGCAAGTGTGCTGATCATCCCCTGTTGCCCCCTTCAAAGGGGGATAAAATGATTGAAATGAGTTTAGATCAGCACTCTTGCTTCGGGTGCCAGAAGTGGCCACCTGGAACCTGTGGAGGGTGGTCAGTGGAGGTGAGAGAGTAATTATTATCTATACTCTCTACCTTCTATATCAATATAAAAAGTACCATTATGGTTGGAAGCAATCGAAAGTGATCTATCAAACTCAAGAAAATTATCATATTGAAATGGAATAATTGGTACGTCATTTGAATTAATCGCACCCCAGTTTTCTCCTTTCCTTACACTTGCTAATCCATCAGAAAAAAAATATGCACCATCATATTTTAATGGCACAATTTCTTCCAAATTTCCATTGACAAACCCAAACTTTCCTTTTCTCGATAAAAAGGCATAACCGTTTTCACAGTGACTAATAAAACTGTATTCATAAGGAATTATCAAATCTTTAGAAAAAGTAAGTATGCCAAATTTAGCATCAATCCCGACAACCATAAATTTCGAATTAAAAGGCCTAACTGAATCAAAATTGTTTGATCTGAATAATTCAGTCCCTTTAGAATTGAGAATCACCTTTTCCTTTCCTATTCCAAAACTGAAAAATCCTGATATATAAGAACCACGATCGAAAGAGGGCTGGATGATATATTCAAGGTATTTATTAATAACCCCAAACTTACCATTTAATGACACTAGTAAATGAGAACCTGAAATCTCAATACTATCATAATCAATTGGAAGTAATAACTCCCCTGATTTATTAATTACTCCATACTTCTTAGCTGTTTCAGCTATACAATTTCCTACAACTGCCATTCCTCCATGGAAATCAGAAACATAATCATACTGACAATCAATAATTAAATTAAGACTTGAATCAATAAAACCCCATTTCCAGTCGATGCACACGGCAGCCAATTTTCCCTGAAAACTTCGGACGCTATCGTAAGACTTTGGATTTAATCTTGATCCCGCTATATCAATAAAGCCCCATTTGTCGGTTTTTTGCACTGCGGCAAAGCCTTCAACGAATTCAAAACAATCGTCAAACTGTGGTTCAATGACCAATTCTTTGGTTCCGTAAGAAGCAAAACCCCATTTGTCATCAGATTTAAAGGGAACAAGAGAATCTCGAAATAGATTAAATTGATTCATTTTTCAAATATTACACAACTGTTAGATTATACCAACATCCTCTCCAATCTCTCTTTCCACTTCTCCCAATCAGGAAGTATGGAGCTTTGAAGGTCATAGAATTTGCGGGTGTGATTATGGTGAACCAGGTGACATAATTCATGAACGATCACATACTCAATACACCCTTTTGGCGCCTTGATGAGTTCAGGATTGAGGATGATCTTTCCTTTGGGGGTACAGCTTCCCCACCTGGTAGCCATGGATTGAATTTGCAGCGGTGGAGTTGAAAGGTTGTATTTGCGAAAACGAGGCAATACAACATCCAGCAAGTGCTGAAAATGGATTTCTGCCTGCTTGCGATACCATTTACTCATTATTGCTTCAATCGATTTTGAATCAGCTGTGCCAACTAGAAATCTCCCGCTAAGGAGTTTCATGGATTTTGGGTTCAGGGTAGAATCAATTTTCAATCGATACTGCCTGCCAAGGTAAAGGTGAGTTTCACCATTTACATACTTTCTGGGAGGGGTCAAAGGATGATATGACAGGAACTCAAGTTGCTGCCTAATGATCCACGGGGCCTTTTCTTTGAGTTTGGTTTTTAGATTTTCATCGGTGGTTTCCAGGGGTGCAATCACTTTTACCCTACAATCCGGGTACACCCGAATGCCCAAAGTCTTCCTGTCTTGATAAGACAATTCATAATTGATCTCTCTTGATCCAAATTTAAGAGATTCTATAGTGGTTGTTTCAGACATACTTCAACTTGGCTATTTTCAAACCTTCTTCCACTAACTCATCAATCTGATCAAATGGCAACTCAATGTCCTGCTGTGCTTTGAGGTCAAAGAGGTAGTCATCTATCTCAATTTTAATCCTGCCTTCTATGTCCGATTTATTTATCCAGTCTATGATAGGTTTACCGCCTTCAAAAACAATGGATTTGATCACCTGATCAATTCCATCAGCCATTACAGCTGCAATATTTTGAGGAGTTTCTTTTCCGTTTTTGTGACCCTCCAAGTGGCCTTTAAAAATCTCATTAACTAGGTTGTAAATGGCAATTCCTGTTTCATTCCCGACAAGGTTTTCAGGTACATTGTCCTGCCTTCCATTGTGGAACTGGTCTTCGAATTCTCTAGCTTTATTGAGGTATTCTGCTTCTGAGATTCGGTGTTGATGGTAGTCATCAATGGTATCTCTAATCAGTCTGGAGAATTTCTTATAATACACAGGATCTTCATTCATCTTCACATTGATAGCCTTTATCGTCCTGCTGGCAATGTGATCCGCTTTGGCTGCCTTGCTGGTAATCTTCTCAACCTCGCGATCTCTTTGCTCTTTATCAAAGAGGTTGACCATTTCAGTGATATGGAGAATTTCACCTTCTGTGGTGATGTGCTTGTCAATGAGTTTCTGCACCTGGGGCTCATATTCCTTGTATTCCAGATCGTCAAAGTATCTCCGTTTGACAGAAATCCTTAATCCAAGAAAGAATTTAGCATCCTGCTTATATTTATTGATTTGCTGTTCTGGTGTTTTGCTGATAAACTCAAAACTGGACAAAGCCAATTTTAGCAATCGGGCAAATGCTGACACCTTTTCGTAGAAGATATGTCTGATGGCTTCATCCTGCAGCAATTCTTCGTAAGCTGGTTCATCGTACTTGTTTTTCACTTCTTTGAAGATGTCCCAAACTTCCGAGTGAGCCTGTGGAAGTTTTTTGATTTCCTCTGAAATATTCGTGAGTGTACCTTCCAGATCAGCTGGATCAAATTTATCCGCTCCTGAGTAAGTTTCCAGGGCCGAGTCCAGATTCTCCAGATTGCCATAGTAATCAATGATCAGACCGTGTTCTTTACCAGGTGCTAACCGGTTTACCCTAGCAATGGCCTGTAATAAGGTATGCTCTTTTAGCTGACGGGTAAGATAAAGCACGTAGTTATTCGGAGCATCAAAACCTGTAAGGAGCTTGTCTACTACAATGATTATCTCAGGGTGATCCTGTTTTTTGAATGAACTGATCAATGATTTCTCATAATTTTCAGGACTGCCGTATTTATCCATCATGGCTTTCCAAAATTTCAAGATCAAATCATCACTTTCCTCAAATGCATCATCATAATTTTCCCTGACATCAGGTGGAGAAATCAACACTTCGCAGGACACTTTTCCAATGTCTTTGATGAACTGTCGATATCTTAAGGCCGAAGTTTTATTAGGGGCTACCAGCTGACCCTTAGCCTTTAAGCCTCCAAAGAGAATGTCCTGAACATGCTGTTCATAATGATCTGAAATATCCCAAGCACGTGCATAGATGACTTCCTCGGCTTTGTTGAGCTGATTGGTGGAGCTGAACTTTCGTTTGAGTGCTGATTTGCCGTAAGGTGTTAGCGGTTCTGAAACACGATCGAAGTAATTGTCCAAAGGTTTTTCATTCACTTCAATCAGGTTGTGACGACCTTCATAAAGTAGGGGAACTACGGCACCATCTTCTACTGCATCTGTAATGGAATACACATCAATCAAGCCCCCAAAACGGTTTGCAGTACTTTTCTCTTTCTTCATTAGTGGTGTTCCTGTAAAGGCAATGAAACAGCCTCTGGGAAAAACCTTCTGCATTTTGATATTGAATGAACCGTACTGACTTCTATGACCTTCATCTACCAAAACGAAGATATCCGGGGAATCAAATCCCGCTTTTGCACGGTTCACCGCTGCTTCAAACTTGTGAATGAGCGTGGTAATGACCTTATCGCCAGTTCCTGAAAGAAGCTCCACCAAGTGCTTGCCTGTTTGAGCATTCTCAACTGGGATCTGGCATTTTTTGAAGGTTTGGGTGATCTGATCATCCAGATCAATCCTGTCAGTTACTAGAATGATTTTCGGATTTTTGATATTTGGATGAGTAGCTATGAGTTGTGCCAACATGACCATGGTCAGTGATTTTCCGCTTCCCTGTGTATGCCAAATCACTCCACCTTTTCTTAATCCATTATGATCTGTTTGAGCCACCTTGTTCAGGGTGTTGTGCACAGCAAAGTATTGTTGATACCTGGTGACTTTCTTGATGCCATCATCATACAAGGTAAAGTTGAAGAATAGGTCCAGAAGTCTTGCTGGCTGGCAAAAGCTGAATAGCAACTTATCTTGCTCCGTGACGATCTGCTCTTCCTTTTCGAGGTTTTGAAAATAAGTCCAAACATTCCTGTACCGATCCTGAAAGAGCGTAGTTCTTTCATTATCAGGCAAGGGCTGATTCTTCAAGCTTTGGAGTTTGTCTACCCATTCTGCTTCTTCCACTTTGGTTCGGAACAGCTCTTTCCAAAAGCTCCAAAATTCCTTTTGTGTTGCTGTAGTCGCATACTTTGCTTCATGGGTAGCCAAGCCCAATACCAGGTTGGAGTATTGATATAGCGAACGGATGCCGTCTTCCTGCTGGTTACGGAGGTGCTGTTCTATGGCTTTGTCAATTGGGTCTTTGATTTTAGGGCTTTTGCACTCTATGACCACCATGGGAATCCCATTGACAAACAATACGATATCTGGCCGATAGTGCTCATTGCTTCCACTTCTGAGTACACTGAACTCCTCCGTAACATGGTAGCTGTTGTTCTCTGGATTTTTCCAATCAATGTACTGAAATGAAAAGCTCTTTTTGTCACCCAATACAGATTGCTCAAAACTGCGACCTAAGGTGATGAGTTCATAAAAGGCTTTGTTGGCTGCTAAGTAACCGTCCTGAACAGGAAGGTCACGAATAGCAAGAATGGCATTGTTGACATTGGTATCTGAGAATTGAAACTCTTTGCCTTTGTATTCTATGGAATTGATCAAATGAAGCTGATCCCTTAAAACCTCCTCTAAGAGTACATTGGAGGTTCTGCCTCCACGAGCTTCCAGCGCCTGATCAGGAGTGAGATACTTCCATCCCATGTTCATGAGTAGCTTTAGTGCCGGAAGCTGAGAAATATGGTCTTCTTTGAATGATGGTGTCATGGCAAAGGATTTTGAGTTTGAATAGTGATTTCCCAATATCCGGATCGTTCACCCTCTCTTCTTTCAACCAGGTTTTGTTCTTTTAACTTTTGGATATTCTTTTCAATCGCTCTCTCGGTAATGCCCAGTTTCTTGGCCATTTCCGGAATGGTGACAAATTGATTGAGATACATCATTTCCAATACCTTCAGCGGACTTTTTCCAATTTTAGAAGGTGATTGTTCGGTGATCTGATCTTTTACTTTTCGCCAGTTTCCGGCAGAAACTTTCCCCGAACTTTTCCCCGAACTTTTTTCGGGTCTTTGGAGAATGACCGTAAACATTCCTTCGGTTTTAAATTCTGGATCTCCCATTTTTATAAAATGCAAATGGAAGTGATATTTAAACAATTTATTGCTAGTCTCGTAAATATTAACGAACCTTGTATCAGATATTTGCTTATTGAAACCAGGTATCAAAGACATTCGGACCGGGGAGTCCCCGATCGGCAAAAAGCTGGAACTTGTTTCAGCTTTTTGTTTTTTACGGGAATATTTTAAGACCATATCTCTTTCCATTTTTGTTGTATATTTTAGATGCAACAATATCAAAAGCAGGATTTGCCCGCTTAGGATTGATCACATATCTGGCTGTTGGGTAGGCTACCAAATCTGCCAATTGCAGCCCATTTACGTTCTCCTTTTTACTTCTGAAATGAATGTTGAGGTTGATGTCTTTGAGCCGTTTTGCACTTACATAGCCGGTGCCTCTGGCCATAAGTCGCTGAAAGTGTTCATCTAACTTTTTATCTTCTTTTTTACCACGTTTTTCTATGACTATCTGTAAGTTTTTGCCAGGAATTTGAATCTCGTCCAAGTAAAAAACTGATCGCTCTATTATGAAGGACAAAGCCAACTCGTAAACATCATTGGAGAGTCGACCAAATTTTCTGATGTAGTTATCCTTTCTAATAGCAGAGGCAATTACGGTATAATTACTGCCTTCTATACATTCATTCAGCTGTTGATAAAAGGCACCCTTCAACTCTAAGTCGAAAAGGATTTGAAACTCTTTTTCACATTTGCGAATGTCTCTGGAATGGAAAATGACCTGTTTGTTTTTCCAAAATTGCTGTTTGATCTCATTGAAAGAATCACGAATAGTTAGATATTCATGAGCAGAAACGAGTACGCCACATAGCAGAAATACCGGAAAATCAGGATTGAGAGTGGTCAATCCATGATCGCCGCTTTCGTCAATGAACAGGTAGTATGTGTTATTGGATATTGTCACTAATTGTTATTCCGTTTTCAAAACCTTTTGCCAAAAATATTCCTCCACCTAGTAACAGCTTTCGATTGACTGGAGGCACTCACAGCCTCCGCTGCTAGTTCTACCATATTGCCAATTTCATCATAAAATGCATTCTTCTGTGTTGAAGTCAATCGATGCATTACATCATCATTTGGGGGCACAGGTAATATAGCATTCCAGGTCTTCTTATTGTGAAGATATTCCATTATGGCCGTGGCGGTATTGAAAAATGCTACATCATCACGTTTGGATTTTTCATAACACTGAATAGCCCATAATGTCATGGCCAGACCGCTTGGAAATTTCTTACCTGTTTTGGTCCTGGTATGATCTGACCAGGCTTTTAGATACCTAATAATCCTAATAAGCTGAGGCTTGTTCTTTGTAGCTTGTTTGAACCACTCAATGAACGCTTTCGGTTCGGAATGCTCCCATTCATACCCCCTTGAGCCGAAGAAGGTCTTACCTGAGTATTGATCTATGTAATAGATGGGTAGATCTATATGAAAATCACGCACATAGTTCAGACGTACACAATTTGTTTTGATAGTCACGCCTTTAGAGGTGTGGCCAGTCAATGCTCTTTTGATATGATTTTGAATACTTTCGACGTGCATTCCAGGATGTGCAGGGAAGAAAACCCCAAGATCAATATCACATATGGTACTGCGGTTCTCAATCACCGTTCCCATTTTGTAAGAACCCTGAATGAAGAAAGTTGGGATTGGGAGATTCGTATTGTCTTCAAAATAGCTACTTACCTTATCCCGAATTGTGTTGTGTGCTCGTCTGAGATTAGCAACTTTGTCCGGGTGAATGGTGATAGTCTGATTGAACTTTTTGAACAAATCATCACAATTGGAGTCATCTGTTATCTCGAATTTTTCATCTGATTTAAATACCTCTTTGCCAACCACATAGGCAATGCCCAATACTATAAGTCGTATCATCCAAGGATTCATTTCTTATCGCCTTTTTTATGTAGAACTTCAGGGTGCAACCATTTACCTGTAAACTGATACAGTTCGTAAAAAACGAACCACTCATGAGTCCAGGGTATAATGGTATCATACAAATGATGAGAAGAGTTATCCCAAGTCATATCTTTAGGATAGTAAAGACATAAACTTGTATCTTCATACATGTGTATATCGTCATTGTATACAATTAAAGGGTCAGTTACTGTAACTTTTGGCCTACTTAATGGGGCGTACTTAATTCTGTATGAATAAGTGATTGATTCCTCTGTAGGCTGATAATTCCCATAACAGTAGAGGATTCCATGGTTGATCTTACAGTCTAGAAAATCGTAATGCCTTTCGATAAGCTTTTTCTCGACATTGATAATTACTATTGGATTTGGACGATATTTTTTGTAAAAAGCCATTTATCCTCCGTAGTTTCTATGAGGTTTATGATCCACTCCTTGTTCTTTTTGGATTCTCCCTCTTTCATCCAATTTCGCATCCTTATTAAGAATGGTGTTTGCGATTGATAAAAGGGAAGCGGCTTGTTTGTCAACATCCTTGTCCTCTCCATCAGGGAAATAAGATCCAAGATGTTTTTGCCAAAGTTTACTTGCTTTCAATTGATTGGTTTCATCATCAATTGCTTTATTGGCATCCTTGATAAATGCATTGATCGATTCAAAGAAATAGTCCTCACTTCCTGTGTAATTCTCAAGTAAATCATCTTGAGGGGTGGTGGGCATCACACAACTCCAACTCAACTGGAGATTCAATTTGATTTGCTTAAGTGTGTCTCTCAAAGCGATATCGTCTCTATCATTCTTTTGTATGTGACGACTTGCCAGAACTGTCATCGTCAGTCCATTGGGCATTTTATTAGAACGATTATCACACCAAGCTTTCAGATATCTGACAATACGAACTAACTGTCCTTTTTCATCTTTCTGATCATTGAACCAGTCCTTGAATTCTTTTGGGTCACTTTTAGACCAATCAGCATTTCTGACAGCCAAATGTGGGTTTTCTGAATCATTGGAGTCACTTACCTTGTAATACACCGGGAGGTCAATGTGGTAATCACCTGCATAGATCACTCTGATACACTTTTGACGGTGTTGTGGCGGTGTAGTGGTGGCATCTTCCACCGCCTCTTTCACCCATTTTTGAAGGGTAGCACCTGTTTCTGATGGTTTCGGAAAGAAGTAAACACCATTATCCAAATCACAGGTGTCATCCTTGGTACGGATCATGGTTTTCATGGAGTATGATCCCTGACCTCTGAATTTTGGCTTATAGTTCGGGTGTTTTTCTGCAAAATGATCTCTGATCCGATCCCGTAGTTTATCACGGGATTTCATAAGGCTTTTCTTTTTACTTGAGGTAATATTCAGGTTTCCGTTGAAGGACTGAAATAAATTATGGCAGTTTGACATTGTTATTGGGTTTTATATGTTTTGGGTGAATTGATATGTATTATTCTTTCTATTACTCATATTCAAAGAAGTCTTTAATGATTCTGGATGCGCTATTATTGAACTCAAAGGCCGCCTTTTCTCCAAGCTTTTTCAATTTGTCCGGATCAGTTTCATCCAGAGCAACAGCATGTGAATTGGATAATTCTGTATTGATCCTTTCATACACAAAGCGTGGTTCATGTTCCTTATCAATCCCTCTTTGAAGTAGGCTAATCAAGTTCTCCACCAACTGCGATTGTCCCTGCATGAATAAATCAATTATTCGAGTTTTGTTCATCCAATAGCTTACGCCCCAATTTTTCCTTATTTGTCCATCTGTAAATTTCTGATGTCCAGTACCGATTGATAATACTCTAAGGTTCGACAGATCCTGATTAAATGCTTTTTGAGCCTCTATAATTCCTAGGAAAGTCGGATTATTAGCTACCACACCACCATCCACTTTGTTACTAAATGACACATCCAGATTGTTTAGATCCTTATACTCCGCACTGTATGGGTCAAAGTAAGTAGGTGCTGCAGAAGTAGCTAATGCTGCCTGATAAGCAGGCAGGTGAAAATCCCGTTTGAATGCCGGATGATGTTTTGTTTTGAGGACTGAAGGGGTGCCGTGAAGCAAATCATAAATAGGTACACACAGATGTGTCCTGCAATCGTCTAGCCTGGGATCCTCTCCTGAATTGGCTTCCCTCAATTTGTCACGAACCAACCTTTCAAGATTATCTCTGCTATATGATGACCTCCAGAGTTGCTTCAAACTTCTTTTCTTGCCAAATATAACGCTGGCGTTTTCCAGGTATAAATTATAAAGCTCTTGTGCAGGAATACCTAGGGCCAACGCTATTGCCAGAATACCACCAGTAGAGGTACCGCATATCAGGTCAAAGTTTTGGTAGATCTGCCAGTTTTCCTTGCCCTGTGCTTTTAGCTCAGCTTCTAGCTTGGCTAAGAACATCGCTGGAAAAACCCCTCGAATTCCACCTCCATCAATTGACAATATTTTGAAGGGTTTCATACAGGCACAGTTAATAAATTATATATCGGCATTAGTCTTTCAAATTCAGCAATTACAGTCTGTACTATTGACTCATTGCCCACTTCCTGTGAGTCTGGTTGATATTGTCTGCCTATTATGAAATAGTGATTAATCTGATCATCTGTCAATAGAAAATCTCGTAGTTCTGATTCATCTTCGAATGAATGCACATTTCGGTTAACCCCAGCAATGTCAATATAATAAGACTCAGGAAGGTTGGTTAATAATGCGGAAAACCGTGACAGAAAGTCATCATCCCTTCGTCTTAGCTTTTCCCGAATGGTCATCCGTTCATAGTATCCGCCTCCATTTTTTCCGATAGTAAGGTGAATGGCCACATTCGTATACCGAACTAATACCTGCAGTCTCATCTGAAGTAAAGGAGTTGAAGCGGAATCCAGTTTTTGAAACTCTTTTTTGGGTCGGTTGTAGCTTAACCAAAGCGCTCGAAGTTCATCAGCCGTTCCCTCTGAATGAGCGTGAGACGAAACAATATGTGAGCTGTCATAGTGGTGATTGAGATTCCAATTCGTCTTACGGATTGTTGGCCAAATGAGATCGTGTAAATCCAACAACCTACGCTTGACCCCCATGCGCTCTTCAATTACTTCTGGATCTTTTCTTTCTCTTGGTTTGTCTCCACTAAATGCATTATGATGCTCGTACTTGAAAAATTGATTTCTGAAATCATATTTAGTCAAAGGATCTGATAAGATTTGTTCTTTCGCTTTGAAATCATTTAACAGCTTTCTCCTTTCATTATTCAAGGTGATTGTTTGATCCATTAAATCTCGATATTCTTTCAACCAAGACTCATCGATCACGATTCCCTTTTCATAGACCTTATCAAACCATTCTAATAGCTGCCCTATGATCTCATCATCAGCAATGCCTACTGTCATTTCCAGGTTAGATGCTAACCCTCCTTTAGTAAAATTGCCAGAGCCGATAAATGCTTGCCACTTATCATCAATTTGAAGCATATAAACTTTAGGGTGATAGACTTTATTTTCTTCACGAAAGACCCTGAAATCATAATCCATTTGTAAAAGCTCTTCAAAAACATCGACAGGAGTTGATAAATCAATTCCAACAACCAACTTTACTTCACAAGAACCTGAGGCTTTCCTTAAAACTTCAAAACCATGACTACTCATGAGTGCAGTTGCTACGTAAAACTTATCAGCTTTCGCAACTTGATGTTTCAACACATCACCTAGATTGATTACATAGTTTGGACTCATAGTTTATTCATTTATTCTAACTCTAATCTCCCCAGTCAATAGCTTTTGCATTAAGCCTTTCTTTTGCTCTTTCAGGTTGTCTAATTGTTTTTGATGCAGCTTTAGCTCCATCTCAGCTTCTGAAAGCACAGAAGCAATAGCTACTTGCTCGTCCAACTCAGGACATATGACTTCCAGTTTGATAAACTCCTTTTTGCTCAATACCCGGTTACGACCTGCTCCGCCAGGAGATATGAGGTCAAGTAAGTATTTGAAATAGGGCTGTAGTATGAGAAACCTGAAATAGTTAGGAGACGCCTTTTCTGGTTTGAAGACATAGGTCGGGAATCTATGGGAAACAAGTCCTCCCTCATCTTCCTTGTTTGCAATAGCGACAGCATGTTCCCAAGCGAAGGTTATATTAACGACAAGGTCGTTCTCTTTAACCTGATATAATGTCTCCATTGCTATGGCATCAGGGTCAAAATCAGGTTTATGAAAAATGCCCTTTCCGTGGCTTCTGACACCCAAGGATAAAAAACTAACGGAAGGTTTGTCGATAGGTCTTGGAGTGTAATCCATGAAACTACTTAATGGATTCTTTTTCCACTTTTTCTCAAACCCCTTCAACCGTTTCTTTCCGGTGAGTAATTGCTGAGCTAGTCCCTTATTTCGCTGCTTGATTTCCTCAATCAGTTTTTGAGTGGTAGAAATAGCTTGATCCCAGATAATGAGGATTTTAGCTATTTTTAGTTGTTCGGGGAGAGGAGGGAGTAAGATTCTAAGTTTTTTAATAATGGCAGCTGATAGATTTCCTTGCCCACCTTGCAAGTATTTTGAAATTATCCTCGTTTTTGAAATTTCAAGGAAAGATTTAATGTAATAGTTGTTGCCTTTAGGCCTTATACATAAAACGGCTTGATTAATTGCCCCATTAATTCTTGATAATGCAACATCACCACTATTTGCACCATACAATGCAAATAATATGTCACCTTCACTGATAATCTTTGCTGATGATTCTTTCAGCCCCAATTCAGAAAGAAACTGCTCTGTTGAGGATTTGTTTATTTCCCCAGATTTAATAAATGGTATTTCTCCGTTATAATATTCAGGATTTCCAGTATTCGGTGTTCCTCCCGAAAAAAACTTAGCAATATCTTCAAATTTTTGGCTTTCCCAATCTTTGGGAAAAATTGTAGTTTGAGTTTTCTCTGCCATCAGAAACCTAATTCTTTTAAGTAATCATCCATATGCCCTTCCACCTCAGCTAACTCCTTTTTCAATTCTTTGATATTGCTTTGCGTAGCACGAATATCCACTTCCTCTTCCTCCTCAAAAGTGTCCACATAGCGAGGGATGTTTAGGTTGTAGTCGTTTTCTTCCACTTCCTGAAGAGTGGCGCGGTAGGCGTACTTTTCTTCTATCACTTGTCCTTCTGCTTCGGTTAGTGGCTCTGCTGTCTGAAACGCCTGATAAGTGCTCACAATCTTCTCAAGATCGGTATCACGTAATCGGTTTTGGTTGGTGCCTGACTCATAGCTGTTGCTGGCATCTATGAAGAGGATGTCGCGGTTATCTCCTTTAGCACGATTAAAGATCAAGATAGTGGCCGGTATGCCCGTGCCGAAAAAGAGGTTGGCCGGTAGGCCTATCACTGCTTCCAGCAGGTTTTCTTCTATGAGCTGCTGCCGGATCTTGCCTTCACTACTTCCCCTAAAGAGTGTGCCATGTGGTAAGATGACACCTACGCGCCCCACGGCCTCATAGGTGGTTTCTATCATGTGTGTGATGAAGGCATAGTCGCCTTTGCTCTTTGGTGGGACTCCTCTGTGGTAGCGGTTGTACTGGTCGGTGATGGCATTGTCGGCTCCCCACTTATCGAGCGAAAATGGGGGATTTGCTCCCACTACGTTGAATCGCATGAGCTGCTCATTCTCCAGTAGTCGTGGATTGTTGAGTGTATCGCCCCATTCAATGGTGGCGTCATCTATCTCGTGGAGGAACATGTTCATACGGGCCAGCGCCCAGGTGCTGCCGTTTACTTCCTGTCCATAGAGTGCAAAGTTTTTGCTGCCTACCTTTCGTGCCATCTTGATCAGCAATGAACCCGAACCACAGGCCGGATCACATATCCTGTCACCAGGCTGCGGGTTGAGCAATCTGGCTAATAGTTCAGAAACCTGTGCAGGCGTATAGAACTCACCAGATTTCTTACCTTCCTCACCGGCAAACATGGAGATCAGGTATTCGTAAGCATCGCCTATAATGTCATTACCTTCAAGGTGCGACGGTTGAAGATCCATTGCTGAGAAATCTACCAGCAGGTTTTTGAGTCGTCGGTTGCGGTCTTTGGTCTGGCCGAGGTTGCTTTCTGAGTTGAAGTCAATGTTACGGAATACACGTTCCAGCTTGGCTCTGTTGGCATCTTCCAGCTTTTCCAAAGCAATGTTGATCAGCTCTCCAATGTTGGGTTCGTTGCGACCTTCGAAGAGGTAATCGAATGTAGCATCTTCAGGTACCTGAAAGCGCTCGTTTCGGAGTGCCCGGTCAATCCTTACCTGATCGCCATTGTACTTCTCTGCGTAGGTTGCTTTTTTGTCTTTCCACACATCAGAGACATATTTGACGAAAAGCATGGTGAGAATGTAGTCTTTGTACTGGCCACTGCTAAGCACCCCACGGAAGGTGTCGCAAGCCTTCCAGACGATGTTGTTGATTTCTTTTTGTGTGATGGGTTTTATTTCCATGTTCGTTATTTTCTTATGTTGTTCAGTTGTTATGACCAATTGAATGGGTGATTAAAGTATTGATGATGCTGTTGTATCGAATTTGCTTTTGCTCCAAGATGGCATTCGTCAGTCGCAGCTCCTCCTGATGCATGGTTTTGAGTTTTAAGATCTTCTCTTGTGTGTCGAAATCTGGTAAGGAGAAAGTGAAATCTGCCAGTTCTGATTTCCGAATAGAAGGAATGCCACTCCCTGCTGCCAATGCCTGGAACTTCTCCCGTGAAACAGGGAGATTGAAGATGGTACTGATGTATTCCGGGATTACCTCCTCTCTATTCGGCCTCAGGATTATGAATATTGAGGAGGCCACTGCTGGCCCAAAATCGTCACGATAAGTCCAGGTAAAGTTTCGGTTGCCTTTAGCCGCAAAGATGACATCACCATCCTTGAGCAGGTGTAAGCCGTTTGTCTGATCAATCTCTACG
Organism: Bacteroidia bacterium; assembly: GCA_030433115.1. Taxonomy (GTDB): domain Bacteria; phylum Bacteroidota; class Bacteroidia; order Flavobacteriales_D; family JAUILH01; genus JAUILH01. The sequence goes on from JAUILH010000038.1 coordinate 23,586, forward strand.
AAGGTGTCCACTTCACCTACCTGATTGCCCTCATCATCAAAGTGCTTAGCCTGCAAATAGCAGGCATTTCCTGTGTCTGTTGGTTTGGCATGGAAACCAATTTTAAGCTCTGCAATATGTTTGATTTTAACCTCCAATGTTTTGTACAGTTTTTCAAATTCATACAAATGTACGTAAATCACACTAAAAAGGTTCGAAAAATATGTTGTAGAGTTTGTACAAAAATTAAAATCAATGCTTTTGAAGTTAAATTGTATGGTTTAGGGCAAGAATCTTGTTGAAAGGGAATTTAATTTCGAAGTATTCATCAACTTCTGACTTCCACCAAAGCCCAGGCTTCTTAATCCAAATGGTGTCTGGTTTTGCCTTACGATAATAAGCAAAGCCAAATGATGATTTGAAGATGATTGAATGATTGGAAATTTCGCTCACAGATTGTGCACTCTTCTTATTCTTCCATCTGAAATATGGCTGTAGAATTATTCTTTTATAATCATCCCAATTACTCTCGAAGTACTGAGATTTGAATTTGGCAGACTCCTGAATGGCAGTTAGAATAGTTTCTGAATCTTCAAGCTCAGGATTTACAAAATGCAATAAGTCCAGCAATAAAATATTGCGTTGGTCCTGTTCCTTGGAGGTCCAGTTCAGGTTAAGAATAAGCGAGGCGCCCATCTTAAACAGGTTCTGCCTGAATTGAATCAATTTCTCATTCAATGAATCGAATTCATAATGTTTAAAGCCCTTGCAAGAAGCAACGTGTAAAAGAAACACACCAAGAGAATCAACCAGAATGGACTTCAAGCTATCATGTTGTTGCTTATCAATATTGGCCTGAGAAAAATAGCTATGTAATAGTGTTGTATGCCCTGGGCTTTCGTTCGGGATATATAAAGATTCATCAATCGCATTGAGCTCTTCTATTAATTCACCACGCCAATCTGTTTTAACATGGTAAAACGATATATTCAAATCATCCGCATCAACCCGATCCAATTTAATTAGCTGATACGCTCTCTCGAGCTTTGCAAACTTCGACCTCCATCGATCATCATAATGAATTGCTATCTCTGTTACATCAACATCATATTTTTTAAAACCGAACTCCGTTAGAAGCCCAATCAAGATAACGAAGTTGGAGATTTCATTAAGGGTGATATATGAGTCGTCAGAAGTGTGAAATTCCTGGTTTTTAACATGTCTTTTGATGAATGCATAATGATAGTCATAAAGTTTATTTGCATGCTTGATAAGACTCCTTTTGATAACTGCTCCATCAAATTGATACTGAACTTCTCCAACCTGCTGATCTCCGCCATATTGATTTTCCGGATCCTCATCAGTAAGGGAGCTCTCAATATCTTCATCAACAATTTCTTTGGGCTTCAGGATTCCTTTCCCCAACAAGCTTATCAGATCAGCAAACTGAACATTTGGATGATTTAGCAATTCTCTGGTGAAAGTATGTGCAGCTGGCAAGCTATTCAGTTCTTCTTCGGTGAGGCTATCGTATTCCTTTTCTGATTTTATAGCAGTGGCAGTTGCTGATCCGCTCTTCGCAGTGTATGATTGAAAGTCTTCATCATTACGTGCATACTCCAGATATTGAATAATGGATTCAATTGAAGAATAGTCTCCGCTATTCATGATAGAGTCAACCAGATTATTGATGTCGGCTTGCGACTGATCAGGATTGCTTTTAGATAAAAGCTGGGTATTATGGATTGGTCTGATGTTAGAGACTCGATCATTATCGTCATATAACATTGCCTGAAGAGCAGCATCCGGGTGTTTTATCTTGATCGAAATACGATCTCCAGATTCAATGAAATATCTTTCTATTTCATACAAATGTTTATCCCTTAAAACCACATAAAGTGGCGTTTGAATATCTCTATCAATATTCATACTAAGGCTAGACCCATCAAGTTCGGCATGCAGGATTTTGTATTTATGCTGATTCGATGATTCTATGTCATCTGTTTTTACTGCAGTATCTGGAATATCTCTGAGATTAATCTTTGTTGCTCCTTCAGTCGAGATTCCTAATTCAGAAAGTAAGTCATTAGATGTTACTGTTCTTTTTAACAGAATTGATGCTTCCTCATTTGATGCATCTGAGTCCAAGCCCCCAAGAGCACCAGATGTGGCATTACAACTCCCCAGCAATAGATATTCTAGTCCTGTATGGGTGATGAAGTGATAAATTTTAGCATGAAGACGATGAAAATGACTATCAAATCCATTGATGCATGTTCCCCATTCGAAAAAGTTGAAATTAGCACTGTAGGAATCATCCATTTTAACCGGAAGTAGGCCGGAAGATGAATCTGTCAGACAGGTTATTTTACTCAGGTTATAGTCCTTTAGAAAATTGACAAGAGTGCTTCCGTTCTTATCAAAAAATGGGGAGACTATTGTAAGGGAATTTATACTGTCGGTCGGCAAAATATCAAATAGTTGCTTGTAGATCGCGCTTCCCTCTTCATTCTTCAAAAATTGAATTTCAAGATTATCCCGGATCTGAATAAATCCTTCAGTTGCTACTCCCTGTAATTCATTAAGCCAGGCAGACTGTTGAGTAATCCAGTGTATTTTATCCTGATTGAATCCATGGCAATTATTGAAGAAGGATTGAAGGTAAGCCCAGGCATTCGCGAAAAGCGATGCATTCGGACTCTCCAAGCTATTCATATGAAAAGCTCCCCACACTTCATCATTCCCACTCATTCCAGATGCGGAAATGTTCCCAGATCCAATTAATAATAACCCATGTTTTGGACCTGTCAGTAACAACATTTTTGGATGAAATATTCCTTTCCCATAGACAGAGTTGATGGCATATGTCCTCTGATTTGAAAACTCTTTACCTATTGAGTTCTCCAGCTGTTCATCCAGATAATTTCCATCCAGGAATAAGTTGATATTCTTCACACCGGCAGATTTCAATGCCGGCATTAATCGCTCTTCGAAAAAGATGAAATCGAAGGAATAGGACATGATAATGCATGAGCTATAGGCACCTTTTCGAATCAGATCCACAATGTTTTGACGCAAAATCATAGCGGGTATTCTTTTAAGAGTTCTTCGGCTTTTTTGGATAGTTGATCCTTCTCGTTAATCAGGTGAAGATCTTTCATGAACCCAATTACGGTACCAATTCTCGACGCGGTGTAGGCAGGACCAAAATTGCTAATGTGTCTTATGTAGTTATCTTCTAGAATAAATTTCTGAGTAGACTGAATGCCAACCATCTTTCGGTAAGCCACATTTTGATGACGATAGATCACATGATGTAAAAGAAAGCTTTTCAAAAATTCTATGATTGCTAGATTCTTGAATCTGGGAAAATCATGTTTATAAAAACTAAGTACGTCATAATCGGAACTGATACCTCGATACTCAACATAATGAATCAAAGACTCAATTTGATTTGCGTTTTCCTGATAAAGCTTGACTAACAAAGCAGTTGCATCCACCATTGATTCAACGCCTTCTTTTTTCAGCATCTCGTCGCAAATAGTTTGCTCGTTTTCAAACGCTATTTTGAAAATTTCTGAGACATCAGCAACTTCAAGTTGATCATATTTTTGAAAGAATTCCGCCAGGATATCATTTGTTATTGAATTCATTAAATCAGGCAAATAGGCCCAATTTTTATAACACTCCAAAACATGCAAAATCCCATTCAAAAACGCCGTGCTAGCCAGTCGGAAATATTCATTGAATTGATAATAATACCAACCATAAAGTGTGTCACTATAATTACCACCATAGTTACCCTTAGTGTAATAAGCCATTCTCGTAAATGCATGCTCCTGTAAATCGCCGGGATTATTCTGACAGAATTCTAAAACATGTAAAAATGTGCTGCGCCGGTAATAACTCTTCTGATTATCCTCGATTGTTACAGGATCATCCTGCCCAAACAGTAAGTTAATTAACTCATTTTGCTCCTTTGAGCCATCTCTAATCATGAAAGCATTGAAGTCAGGGAAAAGAAGCTTTAACTGTCTCTCGGCAACTACATTGCTGTCAATACATGACAACAGTAAATCCAGTTTCTCCTCTGGTATATTTTCAGCGAATGCTTCAGCAAGGTCTTCACCGGAAGTCGTCAGTTGTTCCGATTTCTTGGTAACTCGATATATTTTTAAAGCAGTACCAGTTTCATCCGCAACCTCTTCGATCAATCTAATCTGGCGCATAGATCCCAAATAATACTGTCCAAAGATTCCGAATGGAAATGCCCAGTAGGTATTGGCTGTTGTACCACTTTCATTGTATATACCATCTGTTAGTTGATATTCACTTTGATCTAGTGCCAATGATTTCAAGGCAAACTGGCTTCCATTAACTCCTTCAACCCCATTCGATACTGAACTAAGAGCAATTATGTATTCAGCTTTTCGAATGAAATCTTTTTGATCATTTGGATCTTTTGACTTAACTCTCTTGCTATATTCTTTCAAAAGCCAGCAGTAAAGCCCATAATTTCTGATTCTGCTCGAAACAACATTCAGACCCTTAAGCAAATAGGTATATGCTCTGGATGAAGGATTTTGCAACCCCACTGGATCCAGACCTGTAACAAATGACATCTTGTCGCTCAAGAAGGGCACTCGAGCTTCGTTGACTTCAATTTTTGTTGTAGGCATGATGAATGATTACATTGAACTGAAAAGTAATGAATTTTAGCCAGCAGAGTTATTTAATAGACAGAAATCAACCCCAAAAACAACCATGCTTATCCTCATGGACCAGATCAAGGAATTTTTCCAAGGTATCAACCCTCGGGTGTGGTGAGTAGCTATGCCACTTGAGGTCTGATCGCATCCAGAACACTTTCCACTTTTGCTCGGTTTTGACCCAGGTGGTTTTGGCTATGGGTTCTTCAATTTTTTGATCCTTGTGCTGCCAGTGTTGTCTTATGTTGAAAATGATGACGCTTTGGTTTTCAATTCGGTAGTCGAGATCGACCTGATGTCTCAGGTTTTCAGGAGGTCTTCTTTTGTCCAGGAATATTTCGAGCGCATTGATTGTTTCAGCGGTCTGAATTAGTTCTAGTGCCATGGCAGTGGTGATTAGCATTTGGAGGTAAAAGTAATTAACACCTCTGTCTTTCAGACATCTCCCCTGAGGCAAGGGAGAATAGTTCTAAGTTCGTTTGTCTTGTGAATTGAATGAAATCAGGTTGCACTGTTCTCGGAGCCTAGATCTGACTCTTGGGCCATAAACCTCCTCGATTTGGTTGCTGGTAAGGTTGGTGGTGATGTGGGTGAGCATTCCCTGGCTGACGAACTGATCATATCTGGAGAGGAGGATTTCTGCCATCACGTTGGTGTCATTGCCAAAATATTTGATGCTACTCTCAGCTCCCAGGTCATCAAAGCAATAGGTTTTAGGTACCAGCTGGCCATCTTTTGGTTCGTATGAATGGTCACTGTATTTGTCGATGATAGGGAAACCTTCTTTGTGGAATTCGAAAGTGATCTGTCGGCAAGGTTTCATCACGTGATGGGTATAGGCTGCTGAGATGTAGCGCATGAGGTTCATGAGAGATGTTTTGCCGCAACCAATAGAGCCGGAGAGGAGTATGCCTTTCCTGAATGAGATATTGAGTTTGGGGGCGTTTTCTGTGTCGCGAAGGAAGTACACCAGGAGTTTGAAGATGACCTGATGATCTTCTTCGTGGATTTGGAAGTGATCTCCGTAAAGCCTTTTTCCGGAGTGTTCGAGGATAGAAAGGGCTTCTGAGAAGGGGAATTTCTCAGAGGAGAAATTTCCTGTAACCACAGGAGATCCCGGATCTTCACTGCGTTGCGTCCGGGATGACGTGTTGGAAAAAAGATCATCTTCTTTTGCAATGCTGTACATGTTATTTACGTAAATGACGGTTTCGTACCAATTGAATTCCCACTTTTTTCCTCAAAGTGGTTCATCATAATTTTTAAAATTTTCATCTCCCTGTTTATTATGTTTTAATAGTTTACTATGTTTTATAATAGGTCGCACGACCTTTACAGGAGCTTTATCAGCACCTATACCACCACCTATAACACTACCTTTATCAAAATTGTACAGGTGAACTTTACTGCCAACCATCGGATTGTAGGATGGTTCATAGTTGATATATCCCCAATTATGAAGCTCTTTGATACACTTGGAATATGTGTTGGCGGAACCTATTTTCGAGAGCTTCATGACATCCATCCGAATCAAGGTAATGGGATTCTGGAAGTGGTTCAAATTCCAGAACTGAAACAAAGCCAAATACAGCGCGAAATGCGTTGTATTCAGCCTGTCATCTTCATACGCTTTTGCATACCATTCATTCATGTGATGGATGTAATTCATACTTGAATTAATAGCTATTGTCCACCCGATTGTTTGATAGCATTTCATTGATGTCCTGGGAATCGTAGTAGATCACCCCTCCTATTTTGGTAAATGGCAAG
>JAUILH010000039.1 GCA_030433115.1 Bacteroidia bacterium
CGTGCTAGCAGGTTTGCAACGGAGATACTATAGAGTGCCAGGAGTTCCATCACGTAAGAGGTAGGAGTTTCCTGGTTAATTGCGTTGTCAATCGATATCCAACCAAAGAATTCATTAGTGAATGCGTTTTGAAGTGGGAAGCAGCCGCTAACAAATTCAAGTCTAAGACCAGAGTTGTTTGTCTGAGAATGGGATTGGTAGTGAACAAAAACAAAGGGGCCATTAAAAAAATGGGGCAACCCATCAAATGGCGTGTTGGCAGCTACTTTGGCAACGGAAAACATTGGATGCCCTGGGTAGATGTTAAAGACGCCTCAGCTGCATTCATTCATGCGCTTGAGAATGACCTTCAAGGTTCCTACAATGTAGTTTCCGGTCAGCATATTAATCAGGAAGGTTTTATGCGTGTTTTGGCGAGTTCACTGAATAGGAAATTACTCCCTTTTTCAATTCCGGCTTGGTTTTTGAGACTCTTACTAGGAGATATGTCGGTTTTGCTTTTAAAAGGCAACAGAGTCAGCAACCAAAAATGGACAGATACTGGATTTGAATTTCAAATTAAGACTTTAAAACAAGCTTTGTCGTAATTCTATAGGTATTCCATCCCCAAAAAACGACCGTTTATCGACAAAATTGCGCATTCTTAACACAGAAAGAACTTTTAACTCTTTTTTGCGTACATTCAAAATGATTTAAACTAAGATTATGACCTTAAGACACATTACCATCGCTTTAAGTTTTGCTTTCCTCCCTTCAATTGTTGTGGCAAATGGAGACGGTGATCACAAAAAAAATGCAAAAGACTATAAGAAATATCATAATTGGCATCATGGAGATCACAAGAATGATAAGATGATGGGTGTTAGCACGCGAAAAGCCTACGCTTATATTAAGGAGAATAATTTATCCCCGAAGAAAAAAATTATCGTTGCCGTTATTGACGGAGGCATAGATGTTCAGCATGAAGATTTAAAAAACATCATTTGGGTCAATAAAGATGAAATTGCAGGAAACGGGGTAGATGATGATAAGAATGGTTATGTTGATGACATCTACGGCTGGAACTTTCTTGGGCACCCCGATGGAACCAATGTCGGTCCGGAGAACTTGGAGTTAACGAGAATTTATCGTTCGTTAAAACCCAAATATGATGGTAAGTCTGAAGAAGACATTTCTACAGCCGACAAGGAAGAATTCGCTTTATATCAGGAAGTTAAAGCTACCTATGAAACCGATCGTGCCAAGTACTCTCAAATCTTAACTCAAAACAAGCAGCTTTTAGGCGTGTTGCCCATGATAGATGCGGCCATTGAAAAGGAATTGGGAAAAAAGGAATACACCCTTGCAGAAGTGAAGGCCATTAAAACTGAAGATGAGATGTTAAAGCAGATGGTGGCTGCTAAAACAGAGCTTATGACTCAGGGGGTGACCATTGCAGACTTGGAAGACCAAATCTCTCACTTAAAAGACTATGTAGACAACTACTACAATGTTGATTTTGAAGCAAGGAAAAAAATTATTGGAGACGATCCAACCGATATTAAGGACAATAAGTATGGTAACCCTGACGTAAAGGGTCCTGATGCATATCATGGGACGTTTGTTGCCGGGCTTATTGGAGCCGAAAGAGGTAACGGTATTGGAATTGATGGTGTTGCAGACAACGTTGAAATCATGGCTCTACGTGCCATTCCAGGTGGAGATGAATACGACAAAGATGTGGCTTTGGCCATCAGATATGCTGTTGATAATGGCGCTCAGGTTATTAACATGAGCTTTGGTAAGATGTATTCTCCAAATAAAGAGCTGGTGGATGACGCAGTGAAGTATGCAGAGTCTAAAGGTGTTTTATTGGTGAATGCCGCTGGAAATGATCATACAGATGTTGACAAGCATCCTCACTATCCAATCGACAGATACAATGGAGGTGAAGTCAAAAATATGTTGACTGTTGGGGCCTCTTCTATGGATAGAAAGAAGGAAATGCCCGGTGAGTTTTCTAATTACGGAAAACAACATGTGGATGTCTTCGCTCCTGGTGTGGCAATTGTTTCCTGCACTCCCGAAAGCTTGTATCACAAAGGAAATGGGACAAGTTATGCCAGTCCTATTACTGCTGGAATTGCAGCTATGGTATGGTCTTATTTCCCTGATTTAACAGCGGTTGAGTTGAAAGAAATCATTATGGAATCTGCTGTGGATAAGGGTAAGAAAAAAGTTTATCTACCAAACAGAGGAGCCAAGGACAAGGTGAAAATCAAATTTGATGAACTGTGCGTGAGTGGTGGCATTGCAAATGTGTACACGGCATTTCTATTGGCTCAGAAAAAAACGGCTAAGTAGTGAAAGAATCCTCAATTGTTGTCTTTCTTCTAATTATTCTTGTAGGATTTACATCTTGCAGAAAAGACAAAAAAGCTGAGGATTTTATAGCCAATTGTTCACTTCCGGAAATCACTGCCGACTCTGAAGTAGAAGGTTATGGCATTCTGTCCAGATTACCCGGTATTTGGAATGGTCCTGTTTATTCTCCCACACCACTTGGCAGTTTCAATGAGTGGATAGTAGATTTCAGACCCATTTCGTCTTCTCAGATTTCCGCAAAAAACGAACTGGATTCGCTCAATGACATTTTTATGAGCTTTTTTATCACAAAAATAGATTGTGATTATAAAATTGCGTTTCGAAACGGTGGGGGCTTTGCCGGTCAAACCCGTAATTCCTATATGATCATTGATAGCGTTAGTGAGACGCCTTCCCAGGCATTTTACAGATTCAGTGATCCTGTTTCCGGAGGGAAAAGGGTATACACGGAGGTCACTTTTAAGCAAGACAGCCTTATCATGCATACGTATACGAATCAGTACAATACCCTAACCCAGGCACAAACGCATATGATTTGGCGTGCCAGACTTAAAGACCTCAGTTCGAGTCAGGGAGCTACCAATCTATTTGGATTTCCGCAAAAAGAACTTACTCGAGACTTCTCCACAACCTTTACAAATTTATCTGAAGCCGTATTTTATTCGGCAGCGGCAGACCCCTATCCGGAGCATCAACAACCCTATTTAGGCAATTCTCAAATTAATATTGATATCACTGCACCTTCAACAGTGGATCCATCAAAAAAAGTACTGATCATTGTAACTACACAACCATTATTTAACGGATCGGTTTTCAATCCGGCAAATTTGGATTACCGCTCTCGATATGTGTTTGTTGGTGCAAGTGACCCTACAGGCTACAATTTTAACTATATGCATCCAGGAGATTACTACGTTAATGCCATCTACGACTCTAACGGAGACTTTAATTTCTCGAGTGGAGATTACATTAACAGCAACTTTGATATGCCACTGACACTTGGAAATAAAGGAAATGAGACCGTCAATATTGACATCAATTTTCAAATACCTTAAGGGTCTTAATTGGTTCTAATCATCAACTTTGAAGACAAAGCCAGCAATTCATCTTTTGGATGATTTGTTTCGATCTTATTCAGAATGCTCAAAGATTTTTCGTGGTATCGGTTCACCTCTTCAATAATGGCTTGGTCCAATCCGTGACCAATGTATGCCGATTTAACTGCCGAGATCTTTTCGTCTTCATTATCGATACCACACAGGTCGTTGAAAGCATTGAGGCCAATTTTATCACGCAATTTAATGCTCAAAAAGGTTTTCTTGTCGTTGAGAATGTCCCCCCCAATTTGTTTTCCAAAACTGGCTTCATCGCCAAAAGAGTCCAGATAATCATCCTGAAGCTGGAACCCAAGTCCCAAGTAAATTCCAAAATCATAAAAATGTTGAGCCATATGATTATCAGCACCTCCATTGAGTGCCCCTATTTTTAAAGCACACGCCAACAGAACAGCTGTTTTTAAGCGGATCATTTCCATGTACTGGGGGATGGTCACATCTTCCCTATCCTCAAAGTCCATATCCATTTGTTGACCGTCGCACACCTCAATAGCTGTTTGATTAAACAGTTCAATAAAATCAATGGGAGATTTGGCATTTTTCAATAGGGACTGATAGGCTTTTACCATTAAAACATCTCCGGATAAAATCGCAATGTCCCGATTCCACTTTTCGTGAACAGTAGGTACTCCCCTGCGCACAAAGGCATTGTCCATTATATCGTCATGAATCAAGGTGAAATTGTGAAACAATTCGATGGCCAAGGCCTGATTGATCGACTCCTGCCAATTTGAATCTATGGTCTTATGTGCCATAAGCAGCAGTGTTGGTCTGGTTCTTTTGCCACCAATATTCAGAAAATACCTCAATGGATCGTAGAGGTTTTTAGGTTCGGATGGCAAACTGAGTTTGGTCAGACCGTCTTTAATAAAGGAGGCGTAATCAGACATCATTCTTCTAATAGAGAGAGTAAATAACTACCATATCCACTCTTAACAAGTTCTTCCGAGATTTGTTTGAGTTCTGTAGAACTAATGAAACCATTTCTCCAAGCAATCTCTTCTATACAACCAATTTTTAAGCCCTGTCTTTGTTCTATGACCTCCACAAACTGACCTGCCTGCATCAATGAGGCAAATGTTCCTGTATCTAACCAGGCAGTGCCCCTATCCAAAATAGACACCTTGAGTTTTCCTCTTTCTAAATACGCTTTATTCACATCTGTGATTTCATATTCTCCCCTGGCACTTGGCTCTAAGTTTTTTGCAATTTCCACTACCGAATTATCATAGAAGTACAGACCGGGTACCGCATAATTAGATTTGGGATTGATTGGCTTCTCTTCTATTGACAATACCTTTTCATTGTCATCGAACTCAACCACACCATACCTTTCGGGATCACTCACGTGATAAGCATATACAATGCCGCCATCCGGGTTGTAGTTGTTTTTTAGAAGTTTGCCCATTCCTGCACCATAGAAAATGTTGTCTCCCAATACGAGCGCCACCGAGTCATCACCAATAAATTCTTCACCAATTACAAATGCTTGGGCTAATCCATTTGGTTCTTCCTGAACTTTATAGGAAAATTTACATCCAATTCTTGAGCCGTCTCCCAACAATTGTTCAAATCTGGGTAGATCAGTTGGAGTGGAAATAATCAAAATCTCCCTAATTCCAGCCAACAATAATGTAGATAATGGATAGTAGATCATTGGTTTATCGTACACTGGCATTAACTGCTTACTCACAGCGATTGTCAACGGATACAACCTTGTACCTGATCCTCCGGCTAAAATAATTCCTTTCATTCGTCTTTTTGAATTTCTAGTTCGTCTAACTCAATGTCTTCTTCCTCATCGATGATCTCCAACAAGGGCTCCTTAAAGGCTTTATTAGTAATGGTTTTATCTAACCATAATAGCAAAGATGGCAGCACCACCAAGTTAGACAACATGGCCACCAGCAGGGTAATGGACACCAATAAACCTAGCGCCACAGTTCCTCCAAAGCTGGAATACATGAAAACACAAAAACCGAAGAACAAAACAATAGAGGTGTAAATCATACTAACGCCTGTCTCGCTCAATGAATTTAATACAGACCCTCGAATATTCCAGCTCTGATTTTTGAGCTCCTGACGGTACTTAGCCAGGAAGTGGATGGTATCATCGATGGAAATACCAAATGCAATGCTAAACACCAGCACGGTTGATGGCTTAATTGGAATACCGGCCCAACCCATGATGCCTGCAGTCACCAAAAGGGGAATAAAGTTAGGTACCAATGACACCAATACCATTCTAATGCTTGAAAATAACAAGGCCATCAGCACGGCAATGACCAATACGGCCAATAGTAAACTGGTGATGAGGTTTGACACCAAATAAGTTGTGCCTTTTGCGAAAACTACGCTTGTACCTGTAATGGTGTAGGTGTAGACGTTTTCATCCAATACCGTCGTAAAATTCGTTTTGAAAAGTTCAGAATCAATTTGAGTAAAGAGATGGTCGGGGTCGTCTTCCAGTTTTTGACCAAAAGCCTTGTCCTGTTCAGACATTCTTCTTTGAATAGTCCAACGCACATTCCCCAGATGTTTATCCATAAACTCACTGCCAAAAAGTTGCTTTAGTGCCTGCTCTTTGTTGTTTGAATTTAAGACCTGAGTTTTGTAATAATTGATGCTGTCTTTGGCCGGATTGAGCAGTCCATCGATTATTGTTCGAATGTCATCAGTAACACCTTCCATTTCTCTGGTTCCTATATCCGCTATTTGAAATGAGATTCGAGTGTATCTTCCGGAAGAATCAACAAAGCCATTTGCTACATTTCTGGTACGCGACAAACGTTCATCAATCAAACTATCAACTGATTCATAATATTTAGGCGCCAAACTAGCTATTCTCTCGCTGTCGTATGTAAAGTCCGTATCTGAGCGCACCACCAAATCGTCCGCACTTTCAAGATCGCCTGGTTTATGAGACGGGAAGGAATCAAGATAGGCTGAAATGCCAAGTACTTTCATAGAATCTGTTCCATCTGCCAGCAACTTGGTCCGCATCTTTTTCCAGGATTGAATTTCCGGTCCTTCAAGATACTTTTTGAGCTTAGATTTGTCGCTCCCCTTCATATCAAAGATGCCCAAATTATAATTAGAGCTATCTCCTCCTTGATAGGCTTGATGTAAATATTTTATGGCATCTGCTACAGACAGTGATCTGGCGAAAATCTTATCACCGTTCAATTTGTAAGATTCAACAGCTCGTTGAATGGTGTCCAGGCGGTGAATCAGGTGTTTGTTCTGAATGGCATCACGTGTATTTGCATCTACAACCACCTCAAAGGGCATGACGCCACCAAACTCTTTCTCAAAATATTGCAGGTCCTCAAGAACGGGATTGCCGTTTGGCAAATCACTGGATATATTTCCGGTAGTGACTAATTTGCTGAGCCCCCATGCCGACAATCCAGCAATCAAAATGGTTACTGCGTAAACCCACTTACGATAACTGGTTACCCACAACACCAACTTAGACACGGCGATTTCAACCCACTTTTTCTCTAAATGTTTGGTGTGCTTGGTGGTTGGTGGATTCAAAAAACTAAAGATGATAGGTATCAGACATATCGAAATCAGGAATACGGCAATGATATTAATGAACGCCACAACTCCGAATTGCTGCATTTTTGAGCTGTTCGTAAAAATAAAGGTTCCAAAGCCCATCGCTGTGGTCATGTTGGTCATGAAGGTGGCATTTCCAATCTTCTGTATGACCCTCGACAATGCCTTGATTTTGTTTCCGTGCGCGACATATTCCGCATGATATTTATTGAGCAGATAGGTACAATTCGGAATTCCGATTACAATAATCAATGGAGGAATAAGTCCCATAATCATGGTCAATCGATAATCGAGCATGCCCACAGTTCCAAAGGACCAAATCACACCAATAAAGACCACTACCAAACAGGCAATGACCACTACAATGGAACGATAGAATAGAAAGAGGATTAAAGCGGTAACAATACCCGCCAAACCAATCATGATTTTTAATTCTCCTTTGACGCTATTGGCCACAACATCTCGAATGTATGGCAGCCCACTGTACCTTAAATTAGGCAGTGTTTTCTCATACTCCTTAGACTTTTCATAAATGTCTTTAATCATGGTACCTCTATCAAGGCCATTGAATTTCTCCGCATTAACGGTAATCAACATCAAGCTAAGTTGACCGTCTTCTTTGTAAATAATGTCTTTGTAGAAGACCTGATTCATGACAACATCCCTGACAGAATCTACTTGTGCCTGAGTAGTTGGTTTCGACTTTGTGATCAGCTCCAGCTTGAATCTTTTTTCATCCTCTTTCAAGTTGAGGGCATACATATGTGCAATTGAAAAGACAGAATCAATGCCTTCAATTTTTTTAAGCTCTTCCCCCAGATCATACCACGCTTGAAAATTCTTGAGCTTGAAAAGGTCTACATCCTCGACCCCAATTACCATGATGTTTCCATCTTCACCAAACATGGCTCTCAACCGATCATGATCCTTTCTCATGGGATCTTCCGGTGGTAACATATTGGCGAATTTTGTGTTGACTTTGACGTTGGTTGCTGCGAAATACCCGAACAATCCGGTAAGTCCAGCAATGATGATCAAAATCAAAATTCTGTTACGTAATATTAACTGGGATAATCTAAACCACATAAATTGAGATTGGCCAAAGCCGAGTACAAATATAAGACCAATGTTAGACGCGACAAATTATCAGATACTAATGTTGAAAGTCAATTTTATTGAGATATTATCTGCAACTCTCGGCAGGGTATAATTGCCTATTCTATAAATTCCTCCCAGACCCAATCCAAAAAAATCCTGAACATATAGGTTATTAAGATAAATACCGGCCTCAGTATATAAATTTGAAGGCACTTGATAATCAAATCCGCTGTGCGCAGAAAGGTCGTTCATTTCACCAATACCGGCACGACCAACCAGAACAATTTCAGGTGCACTCTTTTCATGTTTATATAGCCTCACCAAGTTGTATAACAGACCCACAGACACATAATTATCCGCAAAAAACTCATTGATTCGCATGGTCTCGAAACTCATGGGCACAGAAAAAGATGGATTGTCAAAAGAGGCATCCAAACTATTGGACAGAGCCAGTGGCAAACTGACATCTTGCCAAGCTGCTTTGACATAAATTGTTGATTTCCCGGAAAAAGGGAATTTGAAATTGTGAAACGCCAACAGATCAAGTACATGGTAATTAAAATCTCCAAAACCGTTCTTTAATCCCATTCTATATTTAAGATGCAGCTGCGGTGCGTTGGACCCATTGCTCAGCAAAACTCCAAAAAACCTGGAGAATTTTTCGTTGAATACAAATCTCAATTCTCCTGAAAGCTCCGCTACCTGAAAACCATTGTGCAATCTGAATACTGATTCATTTAAAGACTCTCTGAAACGATAGGCACTATCACTTGCTTGATATTGTCTGTGCTCTGCATTTAGCCTTAATTGAAAATGTCTGGCGAATCGTGTTTCAAATCCACCAGCATAGGTGTCAACTGTACTTGCCTGATTCAAGTAAAACTGCTGAAATTGGGACACATTGTTAATACCGCTTGACAATTGATAAGGATTGTAGCCCCAAAACCACAAATCGTGATGCCAGTTAAGCATGAAACTGGTTTGGTAGTCCTTATTTATGAACACTTTCGCACCCGCTCCATACTTAAAATCCTTGTCTCGGAAACCATACGCACCATATCCGGACAGTTCAAAATGTTTGGACAATTTTGGGCTTGTTACCAAGCCTAAGCCCAGTCGGAAGCCTTCCCATTCGTTGGAATTAATAAGACGGTAAATGTCCATGTCTATTTTTCCCATTGGAATTCTTCCCTGAACCAAAGATTCAAACAAACTTAATCGTTGATCAAATTGATTGGCTTTGCCAATGCTATCTAAATTGGCATAGGTGTTTTTCTCTTTAACATTCAATGAATCCCTGTAGTAATCAAGATCAATGTCTTCCTGAATCTTCTTGACGGATTTTAGGTGACTGAATTTTGTTTCAGACAAATCAGGAGATAACTCAAGGTCTTTGATCAATGTCCGACCAGAACCAATGATTGGTGGTGCGCCTTCATTGGCAAAAGAAATGCTGGTATTCAATTCCGAGGGAAACCATATCGAGTCGTGTCGTTCATAAATCTGCTTAATTTTAATGCCCATGGAGGCAATTGTGGCCAGAGGTTCCACATCTGCATATTGCACGGCATAACCGAACGAATTAATTTTCAAGTGTCCCTTAATGCCTTTGAAGGTGTTATTCCTTGGTTCAAACAAAATGGTAAAAACGGTATCTTGTTCGATCAACTCATACCCATCCAAAACATACTCATAACTTGCCAAGCCCATTTTGGATATGGGATTCAGAAATTGCACTCCGCCAATTTGAATGTGCGCGTCATAAATGGAGAAAGATTGGAGCTCAGATGCGGCTATTGCCAAAGCATGATTTTCAAAACCAGATGTCCTTTCATACAGCACAAACTCTATGTCGTTTCGTGCATTTTCGCGGTGACGATTGATGACTGATTCGGTGAAGAATAAATACTGAGATTGCAAGGTTTCATATAAATTAATGGTCACCGAATCATTTTGATATTCCATTAAAAAAGACGAATCCATTGCGATGGTCATGAAAAACTTGTTGTAGGCATGGTATTGAAATGAGTGCTTGAGGGGGTCATTGTCTTTTCTTCTCTTAATTACAGCTTTCATAATCCTAATAGCTGGATTGTGGTCTGAAGAAATGATTAAATCATCAAAGTTGGCCGTTTCAGATTCAATGAAGATGTTTTGAAATTTTCCTGTCCTTGGAACAGTCAGGTCTTTGTATCCAACATACTGGATCTTCAAAGAATCACAGGTTTCCTGATCCAATTGAAAGAATCCGTTGATATCAGAATAGGCTTTCTTTTTACCACAACTCACCTTTACATATGGCATGGCATCTTTGGTCTCCTTGTCAAAAATTCGTCCTTCTACCTGAGAAAAGCCGGCAGAAGCGAACAAACAAAGTAATATGGCATAACACAGTCTCATTCAAGTTAAGTTGTCGTAAATTTGATGTGTGAGATCAGCTCTTAGCGACAAATTGACCATTTTAAAATCCTACAATTTTAGGCGTTTTGTAAATATAACTCAATTATGGAGTAGTTATTACTGGTCGCGCCTCACCAAATCCGGAAAGGTTTGGGGGCTGCCAATGGCCGCCTCTATTGAGCCCACAACCTCTTGCAATTTGAGATGTCCCGAATGCCCAAGTGGCTTACGTCAATTTAGTCGAAACACAGGTAACATCAAAGCAGATCAGGGCAAAATTATGATCGACAAATTGGCCAAAACTGTGGGATACGTCAACTTTTACTTTCAGGGCGAACCGCTCATTAGTCCTCACTTTTATGAGTTAGTGAGCTACGCCAGACAGAAGAACATTTACGCAAGTACCAGTACCAATGCACATTTTCTTAGTGAAGATAATTGTGAAAAATTGATCAACTCTGGTCTTAATCGACTCATCATTTCCATTGACGGAACCACACAAGACACCTATGAGCAATATAGAAAGGAAGGCACACTTCAAACAGTGATTGAGGGAACTAAAAGGCTCATTATGATAAGGAACAAAAGACAAGCGCCTCTGTTCATTATTTTTCAGTTCTTAGTCGTTAAACCCAATGAACATCAAACCCAGGAAGTGCTAGATCTGGCAAAACAACTTGGCGTTGATGAAGTGCGCTTTAAAACGGCTCAACTTTACGACTATAGAAATGGCCATGAACTGATGCCTACTCAGGAAAAGTACAGCCGGTACAGGCTTCAAAAAGACGGTACTTATAAAGTGAAAGGTGTTCAAGGTAACCACTGCTGGCGCATGTGGAGCTCCTCGGTAATTACATGGGATGGAGATATGGTCCCGTGCTGTTTTGATAAAGATGCCAGGCACAAAATGGGCAATTTGGTAGACCGAGAATTAAAGGACATCTGGCTATCTTCAGACTACCGGACGTTCAGAAAACAAGTGCTCATCAAAAGAGATGCGATTGAGATTTGCAAGAACTGCTCTGAAGGAACTAAAGTTTGGTCTTAATCAGGTAAACCTTATAATGGAAATCTGCGTATAATACTGTAGCATGCTCAGACCTCTATTCGAAAAACATAGCAACGCCCATTTGATTGAAATCATTGAGTTGGAGGACGCTTACACAGATGAAGCCAAACACATGGCCCAGCAACTGCTCAATGAAAGACATGTATTGCCGAGCAGTCAGAAGAGCATGGCTGTGGATTTTTGGCGGGAAAAAATTAAAGATGAATTTCGCACCTTGATCAAACAAAAACCTGCATTTTCAAGCAACTTTCTTGAAGAGGAAGAATTTAAGGCATTGTATCAGGAAGCCTACGAATATCATAAAGAACGTCAGGAATTATTCGAAATTGATTTAACCAAATACTGGGCCGCTATTTTATAGATTTCAATCGTTTTTGATAAGCGGTTAACACTCTTTCAAGTATTACGCTAACTTTGCGACTCATGGATTCAAAACAAAGAATCGTAGCACTCATGCCTCTTTTCCTATCGCTGACTTTGGCGATTGGATTTGGTCTGGGGTATTCTTTCAATGATACCAGTCTGCCCAAAGAGGAAAAGGAGCAAATGGTGAAGCTCAATGCCATCATCAGTTATGTGGAAGACAACTATGTAGATGAGGTGAAAAGAGAAGACCTGATTGAAAAATCAATCTCTGCCATGTTGTATGAATTGGATCCGCATTCAGCCTACATCCCGGCGCGAAAAACTGAACAACACAACGAACAACTTCAGGGGTATTTTGGAGGTGTTGGGATTCAGTTTAGAATTTATGAAGATTCCTTAATGGTAGTGCGTGTGATCGAAGGAGGTCCTTCGGAAAAAGCAGGTTTAAAAGCAGGCGACAGAATTATTAAAGTTGATAATAAGGAAATTGGTGAAGATGGCTTGAGCAATCAGGAGGTCCTGGACAACCTTAAAGGCAAGCCCATGACACCAGTTGGGCTCACCGTCTTCAGAAAAGGAGAGACTAAAGACTTTCAGGTTATCCGTGATATCATCCAATTAAGAAGTATTGAATCTTATTTCATGATTACCGATGACATAGGCTACATACACCTTAATAAGTTCTCTGCCACCACCATGAATGAATTCCTGCCGATTGTAAAAGATCTCAAGTTTAGCGGAATGAAACACCTCATTTTGGATTTAAGAGGTAATAGAGGTGGGTATTTAGATCAGGCTGTGCGACTGGCTGATGAGATGTTAAAGGCGGGTGAGTTGATTGTGTATACCGAAGGGGATCATGCGAAACGAGAAGAATTTATTGCAACCAATACAGGCAATTTAGAGAAAAGTAAACTTTGTTTGCTGGTAGATGATGGATCGGCAAGTGCCAGTGAAATTTTAGCCGGCGCTATCCAGGACAACGACAGAGGATTCATTGTTGGGAGACGAACTTTCGGAAAAGGGCTCGTTCAAAAACCGAAAAAATTCAAAGATGGTTCTGAGTTGAGACTGACCATTGCACGTTATTACACACCTGCAGGCAGAAGCATTCAAAAACCTTACGGAAAGGAAATTGATTATGAGGAAGACTACATGAATCGATTGGAGAGTGGGGAATTGTACGAACCAGACAGCTCATTGTTGGTAGATTCTTTAAAGTATGAAACCGTTCACGATAAACGACCGGTTTACGGCGGGGGCGGCATCATGCCAGATTATTTCGTGCCATTTGATAGCAGCAACATGACACCCAGTTATAATGTAGTGCGTTATGATATGGAAGAGTTTGTTTTCTATTACCTTGATAGTTCAAGAGAAATCCTTCAGGCGGCATATCCTGACTATAAATCCTTTGGCCAACAATTTGAAGCTGATAGCAGCGCAGTTAACGCACTTGTTCATTTCATCAAACAAAAGCATGGTGCTTTTATAAAGGACCATGAAATTAAACGTTCATACGAACTCATCAGACATCAATTAAAAGTATCGATTGCCTCTCACTTATATGGCACTATTGGTAGAATTTACTGTATGTCGAGACGAGACAATGTGATAGACAAAGCAACCGAATTGCTTGAAAAATAGTTCAACACTTTTATTTTAATTCACTGGAAGCAAAATCCCCTGGTGGTACAGGACTCAGTGCAAGCACAACGCTTGCCATGGCTTCAGTATAGGCACAAAAAAAGGAGTACAAAATGCACTCCCCTTTCAAACTTTTGATGTGTTATTAAAGATTCGCTTTTACTTTAGTTGTAGCTTCTTTAACTTCCATTTCAACTTTTTCAGTGGCTTCTCCAGCTTTCTCTTCAACAGCTTCAGTTCCTTCTTCGATCAACTCTTCACCTTCTTCTTTCAACTCTTCGGCTTTCTCTTCAATCATAGTTTCGCCTTCTCCTTCCAATTTTTCCGTAGCTTCATCTTTCAACTCTTCAGCTTTTTCCTCGGCATCTTCTTTTACCTCTTCAGCTTTGTTTTCTAACTGCTCTTTTCCTTCTTCAGCTTTCTCTTTAGCTTCTTCTGAACAAGAAGTCACTCCAATAGCCAATGCAACGGCCACCATTAAAAATACTTTTTTCATTGTCTTAAATTTAGTTTAGTATATACTTTACAGCGCGCGAAAATAGTGAATTCCTCATATACAATCCAAGTGAAAGCCCTATAAATAATGGAATTAGCTCACTTTTTTAGGAAAAAAGACAATTTATACCGCTGTGCATATCATTTTTCTATCTTTGATTAGCGTTTAATATTAACCGAGAAAACTATATAAAAATGGGATTTGAATTACCAGCATTACCATACGCTCATGATGCGTTAGAACCACATATTGACACAAGAACTATGGAGATTCACCATGGCAAACACCATGCTGGATACACAAGCAAATTAAATGCCGCGATTGAAGGCACAGATCTAGATGGTCAGTCTATTGATGACATTTTAAGCGGTTTGGACATGTCTAACAATGCGCTTAGAAATAATGGCGGTGGTTACTTTAATCATAGCTTATTTTGGAACGTAATGTCTCCTGATGGAGGTGGATTACCTGATGGATCTATAGAAGCGGCTATTAATGAATCTTTTGGCTCTTTTGAGGCCTTTAAGGATGCCTTTGCCAAAGCGGCAGCTACACAATTTGGTTCCGGATGGGCTTGGCTATGTGTTCATCCTGGAGGAAAATTGGAAGTATGCTCAACTGCTAATCAAGATAATCCAATGATGCCAGGAATTGGCTGCGGCGGTTACCCAATTTTAGGATTAGATGTATGGGAGCATGCATACTACCTCAACTATCAAAACAGAAGACCAGACTATATTGAAGCATTTTTTAATGTGATTAACTGGAGAGAAGTGTCTGACAGATACGTTGCAAATAAATAAGCATTGAAAGCTTTATTAAACCGCCCATTGATTATTGTCTTAATGATCCTGGGCGGTTTTTTTATGCCCAATAATTCGTGGGGGGCGCCCAACTTGAATCAAGAAACGTATAGGGTCTTTGAAATCACAGATTACAATATCAAGCCAGGTCCTATTAAAAAAAGACTCAAAAAGCTTTATCTGAAACTGGCACAAAGTGATAAACCAAGACATAAGCTCGCCCTGTCTGCCCTCACCATTACACTAGGGGTATTTGGCGCTCATCGAATCTACCTTGGAACAGAGCCTCATGTCCCTGTTCTGTACGCCGTGACGCTTGGCGGTGGTTTGGGTATCGTTCCATTAGTTGACCTAATACACATACTAGCAAGCAAGGACCCACTGGTTTATAGCGATGACAGTCGTTTCTTCATGTGGGGACAAAAGAACGATTGAATCTTGAACTTTCCAGTTAAAACTGGGGGTAACGTGTAATAAAAATACTGCCCACATCAATCAAATATGTATTTCCACATCAATTTGCTGTTCGAAAATAATTTTATCCTACCAAAGCTTAATTTTTTACCTATTTGCACACTATAATTGTCATTAAAGTGCGGTGCCTTCCTCAAATTTGAGTGTGGCTTCAACAGAACATAAGCAAGTATCTAAGGCTATCGGTGTGCGCATCAGGCGGTATCGGAAAGCACAAAAGATGTCTCAGGATCAACTTGC
Source organism: Bacteroidia bacterium (assembly GCA_030433115.1). Lineage (GTDB taxonomy): Bacteria > Bacteroidota > Bacteroidia > Flavobacteriales_D > JAUILH01 > JAUILH01. The sequence continues at coordinate 15,637 of JAUILH010000039.1, forward strand.
TTTCGAATGTCAACTTACCCGGAACACCATAGTGAACATAGAAAGAGGTGTTGGAAATCCACGACTCAATACAATTTTGAGCATTTCCAAGGTCCTTCAAATTGAGGTCATTGACTTGTTCAGAGATCGAGATATGGACTGATTCTCCTCCCATTACTCCTTAATTCAAGAGCTTAATGTGTTGATTTTCAGTGATTCGATATTTTTTTGGCTCAGATAGAATTCCAATAGTTTGGATGTCTATGGCTCCTATCAGACTGGAAAAGACCGTATTTTTGGTATTATGAGATTGAAGTTATTTTCCATCCTTCTACTACTTTTTTCCCTACACACATACAGCCAACAAACTTCATGGATGCACCTGGCAGGTGTAAATGAGGGAGATTCATACGCTCAGATGATTCAAAAAGGCAATGCCTATTATGACACCCATCCTGAGTCCAAAAAAAATAAACACTTTTTTGGGTATCAATACGACAGTCAATACAAGAAATTCAAAAGATTTGAAGATTTTTGGTCGAGAAGACTGGATGAAAACGGCGAATTGTATGACCTTTCTCCGAAAGAAATTGCAGAGAATTATCGAATCGCGACAAAGTCCTCAGGACAGCGCTCAACTTGGGTAAACATTAATCAAACTCAACCAGGCACTTCTACAGGTTATGATGGCATGGGAAGAGCAACCTCCATCGCATTTCATCCAACAGATGTCAATACATTTATCATTTCAGGAGCCATAGGCGGACTCTGGCTCACCACAAATGGTGGCAGTTCATACACCGCTATTGGTGATAATCTGGCCACTTTAGCTGTCTCTGATGTCGTGTTTGATCCAGACAACCCCAACACGATTTATGCTGCCACAGGAGATGCGGTTTGGTATGGAAATCCATCTATGGGCGTTTTTAAATCGACAGACTTGGGGCAGACCTGGAACCTCACTGACCTGACCTTCAACTTATCGGCGGATGAACGCATCCCAAAATTATTAATCAACCCGGAAAATGGAAACACCTTATTCGCAGCTACCAGCAGTGGCTTGCACAGAACTCTAGACGGGGGACAAACCTGGAACATGGTGCTCAGTGACTTCAATTGGGATATCATATACAAGCCTGGCGATACCACTACGCTTTATGCAATGAGAAACAATGGAGGTGACCTGGAGGTTTATGAAAGTAATGATGGAGGAAGCAGCTTCACACAAATTTCAAACATTGAGGAAAGCCATAGTGAATATGCGCCTTCTTTCCTGGGTATCTCTCCACATAATGTCGACAGAATCTACTACATGAACGGGGACTCTAAGACCATTCACCGTTCTACTGATGGGGGAAACACATGGTCTTTGAGAAACAATAATCTGGATGCTTGGGATGCCTTTGCGGTGAGTCAAAGTGCCTCTGGAAGAGTTTACGTTGGGCAGTTGAATAATTACCGTTCCAATAATGGTGGTAGTTCATTCACGAAAAAATCTCACTGGTACAACAACGGAACGCATACGCCGGTTCATGCAGATACCAGAAGAATTGTTACCAATCCTCTTCAACCAAACAAGGTTTATTTCTGCAATGATGGTGGTGTTTATGAATATGATGAGACTGCCGATAACTGGAATGAACTGTCTGCTGGTGTAATCATCATGCAATATTATTCTGTAGCCGTATCTCAAACTGATCCTTTCTTAGTAATGGGTGGTACGCAGGATAACGGAACCAGAATCAGGACCTCCAGTCCAACCTGGAGAGCGGGAAATGGTGGTGATGGCATGGCCTGCGCCATAGACAATACTAATGAGGACATCTTGTATTGTACCTATGTGAATGGGGAGCTTTTTAGGTCCAACGATGGCTGGATCAATGATACGTATAACAACATTACCCCACTCGATGGGAATGGAGATCCAGCTGACGGCAATTGGGTTACTCCTTTTGTTCTGGACCCCTCAAATAACGCCAATATTCTAGGAGGATATGATCGGCCTTATTATTCAACTAACTATGGTGCGTCATGGACAGATATTTCCAATGGTGTGGCTTTTGGCAATTTTGATGAAGTGGGCATTCACCCGGCAGATGGCAACTACCTCTATGTTATTAAAGGCAATCAGATCAAGTACACGTCTGACATGGGTGCCAACTGGACGAACCGATTTATTTTGAGTCAACAAAAGATTCAAAGCATTACTTTCCACCCGACAGACACCAATAAATGGTGGGTGGCTTGCGGTGGTTATGTGGGCACACACAAAGTATATTACACAGAGGATAATGGATTTACTTTCACCAATATCAGTACTGGTTTACCTAACGTCCCGGTCAATAAAATTGTTTATCAAAATGGTGGTAATGGTTTGTTGTATGCCGGCACCGATCTTGGTGTTTACTCTTACGATGGCGGACAGTGGCAAGCTATGAATAACCAGTTACCATTAACGGAAGTTCGGGACATGGAAATCCAGTATTCCAGTCAGAAATTGAGAATTGGAACACATGGAAGAGGCATCTGGGAAACAGATTTACTAGATCCCTTATTATCCATTGAAGAGCCAGTAGATTTAAGCAATCAGATCAAAGTGTTTCCTAACCCAAGTAGCGGAATATTTAATGTACAGTTATACACTGGAGCGCAGGATTTCACCTGGACAGTTCATGACATGTCTGGCAGACTGGTTTGGTCAGAAAAAGGAAGTAGTCACTCTACTTTAATCGATTTAAGTGATCAGGCCAAAGGCGTCTATGTCCTTCACTTTTCTAATGGAACAGAAGTGGGTACTCAGCGGTTGGTTGTGGAGTAATGATTTACTGAATGTAAAATCTACTCCACTGTTACACTCTTAGCCAAATTCCTTGGTTGATCCACGTTACAGCCTCTCATCACGGCAATGTGGTAAGAAAGCAATTGGAATGGAATTGTGGCCAATAGTGGCACCAAACTGTCATCGGTTTCCGGAATTTCAATGGTGTGATCAGCAATTCCTTTAACGGTTTCATCTCCTTCTGTTACAATGGCTATGATCTTTCCTTTTCTCGCCTTCACCTCTTGAATGTTACTCACAATTTTCTCGTAAGAAGCATCTTTTGTGGCGATTACGAATACAGGCATGGCTTCATCTATCAGTGCAATTGGACCGTGCTTCATCTCTGCTGCCGGATAACCTTCTGCATGGATGTATGAAATCTCTTTGAGCTTAAGCGCACCTTCCAATGCAACCGGAAAATTCAAGCCTCTTCCCAAATACAGCGCGTTGTTCGCATCTTTGTATATATCAGCGATAAACTCTACCTGCGAATTGATTTTTAAGACCTCTTCTACTTTGCTAGGAATATTTTCCAGTTCGATTAACAGTCTCCTGAAACGTGATTCTTCAATAACACCTTTTTTCTTCGCAATGGACAAAGCCATCAAAGTCAATACAGTCACCTGAGCGGTAAAAGCCTTTGTAGACGCCACCCCAATTTCCGGCCCGGCATGCGTGTAAGATCCTCCATGCGTTTCTCTCGAAATGGTAGAGCCAACCACATTACAAATGCCAATGATCGTTGCACCTCTTTCTTTTGCCATTTTGATGGCCGCCAGAGTATCTGCCGTTTCTCCGGACTGTGAAATGGCTATAACCACATCATTTTCTGTGATGATTGGGTTTCTATATCTAAACTCTGAGGCATATTCTACCTCAACAGGGACCCTTGCCAAATCTTCAAATAAATATTCCCCTACAAGCCCTGCGTGCCATGAGGTTCCACAGGCCACCATGATGACCCTGTTTGCCTTGGCAATTTTGTCTTCATAATCTTTAATGCCTCCAAGTTGCACACGACCTTGAAGTGAATTAATTCTTCCTCTCAAACAATCTGCAATTGATCTTGGCTGTTCATGAATTTCCTTTAACATGAAATGCTCATAACCTCCTTTTTCAAGAGCTTCAAGCTTCAATTCCAATTCCTGGATGTATGGCGTTTTTTCCTGATTGGCAATGTTCACCAGCTTAAGTCCCTTGTCCAAATCTAAGATGGCAATTTCTTCATCATTCAAATACACCACATTTTTAGTGTATTCAATGATTGGGGTAGCATCAGAGGCGAGATAAAAGTCATCTTCACCGATTCCGATTACCAAAGGGCTACTCTTTTTAGCGGCAATCAATCGCTTAGGACGGTCTTTATCAATTACCACGATGGCATAGGCCCCAATCACTCCGTTTAAGGCAATTCTAACTGCTTCCCCCAATTTAACCCCTTCTCTTTCCTGAATGTCCTCGATTAAGTGAATAAGCACTTCCGTGTCGGTGTCACTTTTGAAAGTGTGTCCTCTCTGTGTCAATTCCTCCTTAAGAGAGGCATAATTCTCAATTATTCCATTGTGGATGATGGCCAGATTTCCTGATTCACTGGTATGCGGATGCGCATTGATGTCGTTAGGCTCACCATGTGTTGCCCATCTTGTATGACCAATACCTACAGTTCCTCTAACCGATTTTCCTCCTATGTGATCCTCCAGGTCGCTTACCTTTCCTTTACATTTATAAAGATTGATGTCTCCTTCTTCAATTAGTGCAATTCCTGCACTATCGTAACCTCTGTATTCGAGTCTTTTAAGACCTTTAATGAGAACCGGGAAAGCATCTTTATCTCCCAGGTAAGCTACAATTCCGCACATAGTATTTAATAATTAGTGTAGGTTAAAATCAGTTGTGGTTTCCTTCTATTGATGGTATTTGGTCCCGAAAGGATGCACCGGTTCGCTGTCACGGACACATCAATAGATTCTAAAATCAATTTATTCCTTGAGATTTCACCTTTCAACAGTCCTTGAATGTACTCGGAAATCACGAATCTGTACTCCATATTATCAATGTCATAATTTGACAATCCGTTATTAATTCCACCAGGTAAAAAGGATAAATCACCATCTTCATTCAGCATCAAACCAGTCAAGACATCATTTGGGAAAAAGCTGGATCCTGTATAATATTCAACCGGCAGGATTAGCTCAGCTTTATTAATTGCCACCATTCCGGAATCGACTAAGTTATGAATGTGCGGAAAGTTTACAATGGTTCTTAAGCCACCTAACGTTTGAATGTGTGTGGCAAATTGTCCTTGCGTAGAGTCACTCAACGCCAAGGCAACCGGAGCACTTGAGTAGTTGTGAGGAGACCTTGTAAACCTGGCCGAATTGTCATCAACTTTTAAATCAAACGTTCTAGCTTCAGGTACACCATTAATCTGTTCTGTATAATAAATCGTCACCTTTGAAGCAGCGTCTTCCAGATTAAAATAGAGCACAGCGCCTTCTTCAGGTCCCTGAGATGGGTTTTCAACTCGGACATGTAAACCTCTAAAATACTTCACGAACTGCTCGTTAGTTGCCAAATCAGCATCAGCAGAATTGATGATATATCTCCCAAACACTGTATCCAGCGGAATTCTGATTTGTGGATCCAAAGTATCCGTTCCTACTACAGTGTTCACTAGTGGAGAAGGTGTCTGAGTTTCCTCTCCCGGAACAATTAAATTTCCCCAGCCTTGTCCGCCAAACACAGTCCCAGTAGAATCAAAATTAAGATAGCTATTAGAGTAATAAGCTGAGTCTTTGTACATGGTATCTACAATTTCATAAACGCCAAACGTCTGTGGATTGAGCTCACCGTAGTAACCGTCGTACTCCATTGCCAGCACCACAGAATCAATTGCAATGCTGTCTTCTTCAAATGTAACCCCCTGCCCATCTGTTCTGAGCTGCATGTATGTGGAGGCCTCTACTTTCCCCAACACAGGGTCTAAATAGCTGCCCACCATATTTAAACGCAACTCATCTGTTCTCACAGAATCATCTTCTTCCGTGTACATGATAATGGTAGTCGTGTCAATTCTATTGGCGTTCAGGAGTTCATCTTCCGGTTGAAGATTGAGACCCACACCGTCTTCCGGCTTCTTACAAGAAGAAACCAAAAGCCCTAATAAAAAGATTGCGGTCACTGTATAAAGCGACCGCATTCCTAAATTTTCAAAAAATTTGTTTTTCATATCAATCTACCAAAACGGAGTTTGATTCAATGACTTTATCGTAAAATTCGGAATATGCCTGAACATAAGATTCATCTCCCTGATAAGGTAAGAATAATTTTTCACTGGCATTGATGTATGACTCCAAATCATTGTTGAGTTCCTCACTGCCAAACACAACTCCATCAGAATTGTCGATGGCCAATTTGTGTAAAGCTTCCATTGTTGGTTTATTCATGTGGGCGATGGCATCATCTTCAAATCCATCGAACTTCAACTTCTTTTGCAAGTTTCCATCCAACTCACCTTCAAAACCTTTATTGTAAGCAGAATAAACCACTTTTGTATCGGCAAAATGAGGGTCGTTTCCATACATTTCACGGATATACAATGGCATCATAGCTGTCATCCAACCATGACAATGGATCACATCTGGTGTCCATCCTAATTTTTTTACGGTTTCAAGAACCCCTCTTCCAAAGAAAATGGCTCTTTCATCGTTATCATCAAAGAACGCTCCGTCTTCATCTGTATGAACGGCCTTTCTTTTAAAATATTCTTCATTGTCTATAAAATAGACTTGCATTTTTGCAGCTGGCACAGAAGCCACCTTGATAATCAAAGGGTGATCTGTGTCATTAATAATTAGATTCATTCCGCTCAAACGGATGACTTCATGCAATTGGTGTCTCCTCTCGTTAATACAACCATATCTTGGCATAAACACACGAATTTCCTTCCCATCCTCTTGAATTCCTTGAGGTAGGTGTCTTACTTTTTTTGAAATTTCTGTTTCTGGTAAAAATGGTTGAATCTCCTGTGAGACGAATAGTACTCTCTTTTTCTCCATAACGCTTCCTGCGGTTAAATCAGACTACAAAAATATATAAATTTTCGGGGAAATTCAAACATTTCCCGCTCTAAAACCTTTAAAAACAAACGTATTGAGCTACATTAGCCCGGTTTTACCTTAAAAAAGATGACACAAATGTACGTATGCACCAGCAGGCCCTCGCTAGACAAAATGCTTGACGAAAAGCGCAAGCAAGGACATAAAATCCACTTTGTACCCACCATGGGAGCGCTTCACGATGGACACATCTCACTGTTGAAGCAGGCAAGTCAAAAAAACGCTGTGGTAGTGTGTAGTATTTTTGTGAATCCTACTCAGTTTAATGATAAAGCTGATCTGGACAAGTACCCGAGAACTTTAGAGGCAGATTTGGCTTTAATTGAAGCAGGCAGTGATTGTAGGATAGTATTTGCGCCAGACAGTCCCAATGAGGTATACGACCAAACTTATCAAGAGCAGACATTGGGTTTGGAAGGACTTGACAAAGTCATGGAAGGGGCTTTCAGGCCAGGACATTTCAAGGGTGTAGTGAATGTTGTCAATCAACTTTTTGCCATCGTAAAACCTGATGTGACCTTTTTTGGGGAAAAGGATTTTCAGCAATTGGCAATTATTCGGCTGATGACAAAAAAATTGAACCTGGACATTGACATTGTAGGCTGTCCGATTATCCGGGAACCCAATGGGCTGGCAAGAAGTAGCAGGAATGAAAGGCTTTCTGTTAAGATGAGAGCAGAGGCCGCTCTGATCCATCAATCACTTCAAGAATTGAAATCCAATTATCTCAAATACTCCCTTGAAACCTGCAAAACACACTTTATGAGATCTTTTGAGAATTCCCCACTAGAAGTAGAATACTTGTCAATTGTTGACGGACACACACTTCAGGAAATCTCAGAGTGGCATGAAACGGCTTATGCACAGGCTTGCACTGCAGTTTTTGCCGGGGAAATTCGTTTGATAGATAATGTGCAGATATTTGCGTAGTTTTGCGCCGCAATGTTAGTACAGGTATTAAAATCTAAACTTCACCGGGTCAGCGTCACAGAGGCAGATCTCAACTATATAGGAAGTGTGACCATTGATGAGGCGTTAATGGAAGCGGCTAATTTTATTGAAGGTGAAAAGGTTCAAATCGTTAACAATAATAATGGTGAGCGTCTTGAAACTTACGTGATCAAAGGTGAAAGAAATTCAGGTGTCATTTGCTTAAATGGAGCAGCAGCCAGAAGAGTAGCCGTTGGAGACATACTAATCATCATTGGTTATGCGTTATTGGACTTTGAAGAAGCAAAAACGTTTGAACCAACGATCGTTTTTCCGGATACCGCTACGAACAAACTAAAATAATTTGAAATCCAAGCTAGTTGACGCACTCAAAATTATCCTGCCAGTAGGTTTTGGAGCTTTTGTGATATGGGCTTTTTATGATGCCATGTGTGATGCGCAACGAGATGACATGTTCAGCGCGTTTAAGCGTGCTGATTATCTCTGGATTTTTGGTTCTCTGATTTTTGGTTTTTTGAGCCATGCAAGTCGGGCCTGGAGGTGGCGCTACCTTCTGGAACCACTTGGCGCTAAGCCAGGTTTTTGGAAATCATATCATGCTTTGATGACCGGTTATTTGGTTAATTTGATTTTCCCAAGAGCCGGTGAGGTGAGCCGTGCGGCTATTATCTCCAGACAGACTAATTTAAGTTTCGATAAAACTTTCGGTACCATTATAGCCGAACGTGCCCTAGATTTGGTGATGCTTGGTCTGGTTGTAGGCACCACACTGCTTATGCAATACGATAATATCGATATGCTTCAAGAACAAATGGAAGCTTTTAGTGCTGGTGACGACGACTGTGGTTCTTCACCAATACTTACCTGGATGGGAAGAATTGTGACCTGGTTGATTATTGGAGGGATCATTGGAGGCATAGTGCTCGTTATAGTCAGTTCAAAATTCAGACAAAAATTCATCGATCTGGTCAAAGGCGTATGGGAAGGCATCACCTCCATCTTAAAATCAAAAAAGAAGTTGCCATTTATTGGGCATACGGTTTTTATCTGGTGCATGTATATTTTGTTTTTTGCTTTCTGTTTCCCTTCTTTGAAAGCTACTGCTGGCATTGGGGTGGATGGCATCATGGCTGGATTTGTGGCGGGGACTATTGGCATCATTCTGGTTCAGGGCGGCATTGGAGTTTATCCTGCATTCGTTGGATTGATCTTAAGCCTATATATTGGTCAGGAAGCTTATCCACAAACACTGGCATTGGGGTGGTTAATTTGGACCTCCCAAACGGTAATGATGATTGTGTTAGGATTAATTTCCTTAATTTTTGTGGCACGAATGAAACAAGAAGATGATGCCGAATCTGGAACTGATCAAACATAAAATCCACACGTTTTCTCCTGAAACGGTTGACGATATCAAACATGCATCCGCTCAACTTTCAGGCAAAACTGTTTTCACCAATGGTTGTTTCGATTTAGTGCATACTGGTCATGTTGACTATTTATCGAAGGCCGCGGATCTTGGTGAGCATTTGATTGTAGGACTTAACTCGGACAATTCTGTAAGTCGATTAAAAGGACCTAATAGACCCGTAAAAGATGAAATGAATCGTGCCTTGGTTATGGCATCATTCTTTTTCGTGGATATGGTGGTCATTTTCAATGAGGAAACACCACATGATCTTATCAAAACTGTTGGACCCCATACTCTGGTTAAAGGAGGAGACTACGATCCAGCGATTGAAGATACAGGACACGCTCAATATATTGTTGGAAGAGACTTAGTTCAGGACACTAAGGTGATCCCATTTGTTGAAGGTTATTCAAGCACCAAATTGATTGAGAAGTCTAAACGATAACAGTATTTTAAGGTGAGTTAATTGTAGCTGCTTATGGACAAGGTTGTCGCAAAATCCAAAAACAACATTTTTCCTATTGTCATTTGTGTCCTGATTGGGGTCGGCATGCTTATAGCCGGAGACCACTTATTCCCGCTTTGGGTACCATCTCTTTTATTTGCAGCTGCTCTGTTCTTTTTTATAAGCATCAGAACAGTTACTGTTAGCCCAAACGAGTTCACGACCAAATTCATTTGGCAACAGAATGGGAAGTCAATTAAAAAGGAAGACATCAAATTCATAAAAAGCTATTATGTTGGAAACACTTCAGCTCAGCGGGCGGGTATGATAAAACAGAATTATTGGATTGAAATTCGCGGGAATAGCAAAAGGGATATTTTATATATCACAGAGACAGGCGAACAAGCAGAGTTCCTGAAGATCTGTGAGCTCTTACATAAACATTACCACCATTTTTTTGACGAAGAAACGGCCAATAACATGAAGAGGTGGATCAAACTCCCGTAGTTTCACCCAGTGAAATATGGAATTCACGGGGTTTACCCCCAAACATTTGATGCAAATAACAACTTAGGTATGTGATTTGCGTTGCATATTTAAAATCAAATGATGGATAGAAAAAAATTTATTGTGAGTTCGGGAATGGCTGTTTTTGCCATGAGCACTTTCGGAAGAGCCATTAAATCTCCCGAAGGTTTTAAAGGAGATTGCGAAACCACGAAAGACATTCTTGGCCCTTTTTACAGAGAAAATGCCCCCAAACGACAGGACCTTACCTACGATGGTTTGAAGGGCGTTAGGTTTCAGATAAAAGGTACTGTGTTCACGGACGATTGCACTACTCCAATTAAGGACACATTGGTTGAGATTTGGCACTGTAATTCAGATGGAGATTACGACAACAAGTCTAATGAATACCGACAACGTGCCTCTTGGGCAACAAATAAAAAAGGAGTATACGGCTTCAAAACCATTTTGCTGGGCAAATATCTAAATGGTCGTTTGTACAGACCGGCGCACGTTCATTTCAGAGTAACTGCACCGGGGCACAAAGAACTGATCTCTCAAATATATTTCGCGGGAGATCCTCACATCACGGAAGATCCCTGGGCATCACAGAAAAAGGCAGAGCACCGTATTTTACAAATCATCCCTGAAGATACCAAGGGATCACTGGTGGTCAATTTTGATATTTATCTTGGAACAGAATAGTCTATATTCCAAACTGATTGAAATGATGCTCTAGGTGTTTTTGCATCTGGCAACTCCATTCTGAGGCGCTTAGCACACCAAAAGTTGGGTTGTTTTTTCCTTCATAATGAGCTGTGCCTCTCTCGGCTGCTTCTTTGATGCTGGCGGCTAACTTTGCTTTCTCAGTCTCAAATTCTCTCTCGTCAGATATCAAAAAAATAGGTGCCGTCCGGGAGTTTTTCTTATAAGGAGGGTTTTCATTACAAACCAACTTCTTAATGCCAAAAAGTTTCACCATGAATTTCGCAAAGCCACTTGGTTTGGGATCCAGTTTATCTGTTGCAATGTCGTAGCCAACATTTAAGTGTGCCAACATTTGGGCCGAATTCATTTTCCCCCAAATAGGTTGTGTGTCGGGTTTTAGCTGATCCAACCTTGCCAGATTTTGGTCTACGGTAGATTGATCAAATGCGCTTGGTAATGCCATAATTGTGGTTTGATTATACCTGATAAAAGTAACAATATCTTACTATGTAATCTATCACCAAGAAATGATTAATCTCTGAGTTGATACATATGATGTTTCCAGATCGGTAATTCGTGCCAGGTAAATTCCGGGCACCCATCCAGTGGCGTCAATGGTCAGCATCTCCCTAAAATCAATTGACTCATGTGTTAATGCTCCGGAAGAGTTAAAGATTTCAACTTTAGCTGCTGAACTTGTTTCTATCTGAAAGATTCCTGAAGTTGGGTTGGGATAAATCGATACATTCGAATCGGTTTGAGCTGTAATTCCATTAGGGTCGGTTACCGTAACGAGTAATGTGTCGGTCTCCTCACACCCATGATTATTCATCGCAGATACAGACACCACATGTGTCCCAACACCATATTGTTGCGCATCAAACTGTAATGATGCACCAGCTGAGCCATCGGACCAATTGTGACCAGTATAACCCGGAGCAGGAATATTGATCACATCCGATACTGTAATGGTTGTATCAGGACCTAAATCCAAGGTAGGTTGAGAAACAATTCCGGAAACTGGCATTAAGTCTGAATGGCATTGTCCAAGAGGATTATATCCATAATGGGAATAGAGACTTCCGTTCCACTTTCTTGGGAAATACGACCCACCAAAATTATGATTGGCTCCACTTCCCGCCAGGACCTCCATACCTTGACCATAAAATGACTGCGTTGAGCCAGAAGAAGTATAAGACACGTCTGATCCGGGATTCTGCATCATCACATAAATGCCTATTGTATCATTAATAGATAACGACATACTGCCAGGATGAAGCATCAGTATATCCCCGGCAGACATCACGTTCACCGTTTCTGTGTGCCATAGCGTCCAGTTGCCAGGGTTTGTTTCCTGACCTATATGCGAGCCATTACAATAATAGACCTCCACCGTTTGACTTCCTGTACTATTCAGTCGACAACTCAAACTATCAATAACGATATTATCAAGACCAATGACATCAAACATAACCCCGTTCCAATTAATATTTGAAGTCTGATTAGTATTAACGGAATCTATAAATACCAGAGGTCCTTTAACTGCCTGGACATATAGTGTTGTATCATTAATCAGGTTAGAAATAGCTATATTACTTCCACCAAACACAGGAACCGGTGAGTTGATATCTGTGTACCATAGCACGGTATCTGCATTCATTCCAAGTCCACTTAGCACAATACTATCGCCCTCACAAACTGTATCATTGATAGCTAAAATGCTGGGTTGCTCAATTACGTTTGTATAAAAAATCAGGGTATCGTTGGTGCTATTTAAATCGGAGGGATGAGAGATTACGGTTTGAATTTCATAATAACCGGACTCAGAAAAATCAGCCAAAAATTCAATCGTATCGGGTTCGCAGGTAGTCAAACCACTTGAAAAATTGAAGACATACATAGAGCCTTGTCCACTGCTCAAATTCGTTATGGTACTTGTAACGTTATAGCCAATACCGTCATCGTTTCCTGCATTTGCAACAATGATGATCATGTCCTCTGCAGATTCTCCACAATAGAGATCTGATTCATCATAAACTGAGTGGATAAAGTAATCGGGAGAAGCGGGAGGTACATATATGGCACTTGGAATGTCTGCGGCAACTACCCGGCTTACCAGAATAGCGTGCCCCGCGTCATTTAAATGTGTGCCATCAGCGTCATACTGCGGTTCTATGTCATTATTTGAATCGGCAATGGTTGTCCAAAAATCTATGGCCATTGAGCCATAAGTGCTCAAAATAGAATCTCTCACCCCAATTTGAATGGAATCTCCGGCTGCACTCAGATTGGTCTTGGGTTGAGTAGTGGCTATCCAAACAGGCACTCCAAATGATGCTGCATAATTTGCTATTGAATCAAAATTTCCCATTTGCTCTATCACACCAAAACCGTTGGATGCGTCATTACTGGGGTAGTTAATAATGATGGCATCCGGATTATAGCTCAAAGCAGCATCAATGTTTTTGGTATTATCTGGTGTTGGCCGTCCAGGTGGAGGGACAAACGCTGTGGGCATGGATTTGTAGGTAGTATATCCGCCTTGCGCTAAATTGATGACCTGATTGGATGGATTAATATCCGTTAAAAAAGTTCTATATCGATTAACCCAGGCACTGTCCGACACACTTGGACCTGTTCCTGCAGCGGTGCTTGAGCCCAGAATGACAATGGTCATGTCCTGCTGACTCAAGCAGAGATCAGATACTTGTGCGCGCCCAATAAGAGCATAAAGTAATATCAAGGTTAGGGCAATTTTCATAAATCTTACTCTAAGAACAGTTGTAGAACTACATAAAAGTATGAAAAATTGGGGGATTAGTTTGTTGAGAAATTTTGAAAGCAAAGCCCCAATAGATTACGTTCTCAAAAGCTAACTTTACAACATGGCAAAAGTAAAAACAGCATTTTTCTGTCGGAATTGCGGTGCCAAATCACCAAAATGGGTAGGAAAATGTTCCAGTTGTGGTGAATGGGATACATATGACGAAGAAATCCTTGAGAGCAAGCCTAGTGGTAATAAGGGCGCTTATATAAAAACCAATACGGCTTCCAAACCCAAACCAATTCATGAGGTTGTGGCCAATAATGATCAAAGAATTCGCATCAATGATCGTGAATTGTCCCGTGTTCTTGGTGGCGGCATTGTTCCTGGTTCATTGGTTCTATTTGGAGGTGAGCCTGGCATTGGTAAATCCACACTCATGCTTCAATTGGCATTGCAGGAGTCTCATTTAAAAATCTTGTATGTC
>JAUILH010000200.1 GCA_030433115.1 Bacteroidia bacterium
GATTTTGGAGACGGAAACACATCAACTATGGAAGATCCAACTCACAACTTTGCTACCTCTGGAACTTATACTGTGTGCTTGACTGTTACTGATCAGTGTGGAACTGATTCGACATGTCAATCAATAACAGTTTGCTCCAATCCGGTTCCAACATGGTCGAGTACAGCTAATAATCTCAATGTTGATTTTACAGATGCATCAACCAGTGGGAATACCATTTCTTCATGGTTATGGGATTTTGGAGACGGGAATACATCTACCGTACAAAGCCCATCTCACACCTATATGGCTGATGGTAACTATAACGTTTGTTTAACTGTGACAGATGCCTGTGGAGTGGATTCTACTTGTATGACCTTATCGGTGATGGATACATCTGCAAATAGCATAGCCGAGACATTGCTTAATCAAGCCAATTTATACCCTAACCCTGCTAAAAATGTTTTGACGGTAGACGGAATCAATACCAATGAATCTATCAATGTCAGAGTAATGGATATGCTTGGGAAAGTCATGTTCAAAGGGGAGTTTATAAATAGAACAACCATTAATACAACGCAATTTGCTGAAGGTGTTTACTTCCTACAGTTAGAGTTGGAAGGGACCAGAATCAATAAGCGATTTGTGGTGACACATTAATCAACAAGTACCTAAACTTTAGTAAAGCCTCCTTCGGGAGGCTTTTTTGTTCCCAAGGATTTATTTTTTTTTCCTGAGCACACAGTCATCTCGACCGTAGCGGAGAGATCCAGTTACTGTATAAGAGTATATTGAACTTAACGGTTTGTCAAGACTCAATTGGGAGCTGTGTCTCCAGAAGGAGTCATAGTTTTGGAAGAGCCTAATTTAGTTGAGATAGGTTAAAACAAACCAAACTGCTCAAAATGATGCTGAATGTGCTTTCTCTGCAGCCAAATCCATTCATCATAATTCAATAAGCCGAAATTCGGGTGCAAATGCACTTTACCCTGGTTTTCCTTGTAGTAGACTTGAAATCTATCCAGGTAAGATTCAAATTCCTCAACAGCTTCAGCCAAAGTCCCATTTCTTAGGTCAAACTCTCTATCTTCAATAAAATCAGCTTTAAATTCTTTGGGCATGGGTTTGTCACTCATTAAAAAAGCCTTTGACCGTTCCAGATACTTTTCAGGTGTCACCAGATCTTTTTCAATCTCTCCAATGGCAATTTTAAAAGTGAAAGTCAGATGCTCAACCATCCCTTGAGATGTCAAGCTTCCCCACGCCGGTTTCTGATCAACTTTTAAACGGTTCAAATGTGTTCTGATTAATGTTTTATCAAATTCAATGTAAGACATATTGATTTTTTAGGAATTTGCCTATAAAAATAGCTATTTTAGTCGCTCGCAAATGGCAAAACCCGAAATTGGCATACCTGGTAAAACAATGGGCACACTTCCTGTGTTCATGACTGCTGTTAGTACCATTTTAGGAGCGATTCTCTTCCTCAAGTTTGGTTACGCCCTCGGTCATGTTGGCTTGCTCGGAACTTTGGCCATTATTGCTATCGGACATTTGGTGACCATTCCTACGGCAATGGCAGTAGCTGAAATTGCCACCAACCAGAAGGTGGAAGGTGGAGGGGCATACTACATCATTTCAAGGTCGTTTGGACTTAATATTGGTGGTGCCATTGGGATAGCTTTGTTTTTGGCGCAGGGAATTAGTATTGCGTTTTACGTCATCGCATTTACAGAGTCTTTAGAGCTCGTCAGGCAATGGGTGGCTGCTGAATATGGTGTTCTAGTTGCCAAAGAGATCATCACTTTTTCAATCATGGGGCTGCTGTCCTTGTTGATTTTAACCAGAGGGGCTAATGTAGGCGTTAAGGCATTGTATGTTGTGGTGCTCGTGCTGGCAGTGGCTTTGGGATTGTTTTTTGTCGGAACCGGAGGAGATTATGACGGGAGTAATGATTGGAGCCGACACATTGAAGGTGGAGATGGTTTTTTTGCAGTATTTGCCATTATATTTCCCGCATTCACCGGTATTGCTGCCGGATTGGGGCTTTCAGGAGATCTGAAAGATCCTAAAAAAGCCATTCCAAGTGGAACGCTTTGGGCAACCGTGGTTGGTGTTTTGGTCTATGTGGCAGTGGCTTTTAAGTTGTTTTATTCCGCCACACCAGAAACTTTAGCCGATGAAAAAAACTTGGTGATGAGTGAAATTGCCGCCTGGGGACCAGCCATTTCGATTGGTCTGGCGTGCGCTGCCATTTCGTCGGCACTCGGGTCTATCATGATTGCTCCCAGGACGCTACAAGCTTTGGCCGTTGATGATGTTTTTCCAGGTCCAAAGGTCAATTCTTTCTTAGGAAAAGGCAGGAAAAAGGACAATGAACCGATCAATGCGTCTTTAATCACCTGCGGAATCGCATTTGCCTTCTGTGCAATGGGAGACATCAATGCAGTAGCAGAAATTATATCCATGTTCTTCATGGTAACCTATGGTGCCATTTGTATGGTGTCTTTCTTTGAGCATTTTGCAGCCGATCCGTCTTACAGACCAACCTTTAAATCTAAATGGTGGCTGTCTTTGATGGGAGGGCTGTTGTGTTTTTGGCTCATGTTCCAGATGAATACCAGTTTTGCCTTAGGGTCAATTGCTTTGATGGTAGTTTTTTACATATGGATTACCAGAAATAACAATGAAAAAGCTGGAATGGCAAACCTCTTCAAAGGTGTGATCTTCCAAATTAGCAGAACCCTTCAGATTTTCTTGCAAAGAAGAGATCAAGAAGTGGACGATCAAAATTGGCGCCCATTTATCATATGCATCTCCCAAGATAGCTTTAAGCGTGCTGGCGCATTTTCTATGGTAAGTTGGATCTCTCACAAATATGGTTTCGGAACATATATGCATTTCATTGAAGGCTACTTAAGCGATGAAACACGCACCAAATCCAATGAGGTCAAATCACGTTTGATTACCTTGGCGTCAGGTGTAAAGAGTAGGGTGTATCTTGATACCATCATCAGTCCAAGTTATACCTCTGCCATTGCCCAGGCGGTTCAGCTACCAGGAATTTCCGGGAAAGGGAATAACATGATTCTCTTCGAGTATTCTAATACGGAAAAAGATAACCTGCAGCACATTACCGAGAATTACCCCATTTTGAAGAGCACTGCACTGGACATCTGTGTGTTGAGATCGTCTTACAAAGGATTTGGTTTCAACCAAAGCATTCATATTTGGATCACTACGACAGATGCGGAAAACGGCAATTTGATGGTGCTTCTTGGTTACATTATTTTGGGACATCCGGACTGGAAAAAGGCTGAAATAAAAATCTTCTCTTTATATGATGAGGGAGATTATGAAGCTAAGCATGATCGATTGGATGATTTGGTGAACTCCGGACGCTTGCCAATCTCTTTCAACAACATTCAGCTCATCAAGCAAGAAAAAGGCGCAAATTATAAGGACATGATTAACGACTATTCTGAAGACGCCGATCTTACCGTGATTGGGTTTGACGACATTGATGTAGAAGAACATGGCCTTGATCTGTTTGAAGGCTACGATTCCATGGGAAACATTCTCTTTGTGAATGCTCATGACTATAAGAATATTGACTAGAAACTACCTTCCCTCAAGCAGCTCCTTCGCTTTCTCAACACGCTGATGCAATCGTCCAAATAACCGTTCTCTGTCCTTCTGATGATTGCCACTCATATCCACAGAACTACTGATGATCCGCTCCTGAATCTGCCAGGTTTGTTCCGCGAATCCCTCATCCTGCGTAACAATGTTATTGATAATATTATGTGTGAAATAAACGGTCTTCTTCTCCTTAACTCTCAGTAAAGTGGTATTGTCGCCAATTAATACATCATTATAATACAGTTGAAAGTTGTTCTCACCGCTGGCTTCTTTGCCAAATAGAAACTTGCGGTTAATCTGAGCCTGATGCTCATAATGATTAAGTAGTTCGAAAATCTTGTCAAAAAGTACCAAAGCAGTGTCTTTTGATACCAGGAATCCACAATCGTAGCAATAAATCACCTGATTAATTAAACTATTTAATACATCCGGATGCCACAATTCACGCGATGGAATGATGTTGTAAGCTTTCAAGATCTCATATCCGGTTCTAATATTCTCAGAATTTAATTGATCCACATCAAACTTCACAGATTTAAAACTATTTAAACCTAAAGCCACCTTCTGCCAGAAAAACCCTTTGAACTCACCGACTTCCGGAATGATGAAGTTGCTGAAAAAAGGCAGGTCTTTTGCGATAAATAGAATCTCGTTGTCGTCGAATAAACTGAGTTTTTCTGCATCACGCTGAAGCGATTTTAGATACACAGAATAGTCAAAAGCCTGTACATCAATCCAGTTATATTTAAAAGGTACATGCCTGGTTTCCTGTTCAAATAGGGCGTCAAGACTGATGTTATACAGTTTGCTTAGCGTTCGGATTTCTTCAAACGACAAAGAAGTTTCTCCTCTCAATCTACGGTACGCACTGTCTGCACTGATGCTGAGTTCTTTACACAGCATAGAACTTAGCTGTTTGCCCGTTACCCCTTGTTTTCTGAGCTCTTCAAAGAATGCCGCCTGAATTTTCATGTTCCCAAAATACGAAAAGCAATCGGCTCTTGTTCAGATTATGTTCTGTTTTGAATTAACTTGTATCTTTGCGCATCAAATTAAGCGTTTGGAAAAGATTATAGGAGGCATACAGCAGATAGGTATTGGCGTGCCAAATAACCGTGAGATGTTCGACTGGTATAAGTCTCATTTTGGTACGGACGTTAAGGTGTTTGATGAGGCTGCTGAAGCACCATTGATGATTGATTATACTGGTGGTGAAGTGCATTCCAGGTCAGCCATTATGGCCTTGAATCTTCAAGGTGGAGGTGGCTTTGAAATTTGGCAATTCACAAGTCGTGGAACAGATAAACCCGAATTTGAAGTTCAGTTGGGAGATACTGGAATTTTTGCGGCGCGTGTAAAATCAAAAAATGTAGCTCAACTATTTGAAGAGATCAAAGCAAAATCCCCTGATCATTGCAGCGACTTACTGACGGCCCCTAATGGAGACCAACATTTCTTTGTGACCGATCCGAATGGCAATTATTTTAATGTCGTTAAAGGAGAGAAGTGGTTCAAGGACGAAAAGAAGGTGAATGGAGGGGTGTCTGGCGCCATGA
>JAUILH010000040.1 GCA_030433115.1 Bacteroidia bacterium
TGAGACAAGATTCCAAAGCACCTTCAATGTAGCATCTACCAGGGGCAACAGAATCATTATAAATAATGATGCCGAATTTAATGGCTTAGTCACTTTTGAAGGAGACTGCGAAATGAGATTGGATATAGACATTGATTTCAATGCCGGTATTGCGGTTGGTGCTAATGGCAATGCGGTGTTAGACCATAATGGAGGCTCGGTAACCGTGGACATAATTGGCGGAGTTTCTATTGGTACAGAAGCTACCATGGATTTTGGAGATGGAGATGCGGCGGTGTTAAATATTGATGCAGTTACAGTGGCCTCAGAAGGTCAGTTTGACATTAATAATGGAGCGGGAGCGACAACAATAGGCAACATTAACCTCACACAATACAATATTGTTCGTTTTAATACTGGAGCAGCAACCACTATAACAGGAACCCTGACTTCCGCAGGAGATTGCTCGATATGGCTATGGTTGAAATCCTTGACTGATGGAGTTCAAGCAAGTGTAGCTTTTTCAGCAGCTCAAGGGGTTACCTCTAATTTGTGTCAGGACATTAATTGTACAACGTCCAACCTTACAAATACAAGCGGAGTTGATTTAAGCAACAACATAGGAATTACTTTTCCATCGAGCACCGCCGGTTTGACTTTCTTTTGGGTTGGATCTACTACTGGAAATACAAAAACAGGAACTTTTACTACTGGGGTTAACGATGATTGGTCTAATCCGGATAACTGGGCAACAGCTTCAGGAACCTATACGGGAACAAATCAATGCATTCCTGGTGCGCATGACAACGTTATTTTTGACGCCAATTCTTTTAGTGCAGGTGCAGGAACGGTGAATTTAGATTTGATCATTCAAGCCTGTAACGATATGACCTGGACAGGGATTCCAGCTGGGTGTACCTTTGATGCTGGTGTTGGTGGCACGGCAAGAGACTTTTTTATCTATGGGAATGCTACTTTGCACGCCAATCTAGACAACCAGTATGAAGGGCCAACCACATTTTCTGCGCATGATGCTACTGTGAGAACTATTGACGGAGCTGGTTCAAATTTCTTCGGAAACGTCATTTTTGATTTTACAGGAGGAAATTGGGGCTTGAGTGGCAATGTAGACATGAATGGAGAGCAACGCGCCGATTTGATACTGAGAAACGGGACCTTTGATGGAAATACCTTTACACTTACTCTGGAAGATGATTGGACTGTTCAAGCCGGAGGAACTTTTGTAGCCGATCTATCAACCATTATTTTCGATGGTCCGGCTTCACAAAATAGTCGCCAGGAAATTACCTCCAATGGAGATGCTTTTTACAACCTTCATGTTAATAGAGGAACCAACGGAGGAGGGGCCAATGACTTGGTGAGAACGCTGGATCCAATTACAGTTAATAACGATTTGTTAATTCAAGTGGGTAGTCTTGAGGATCGAGGAAATCAAATTACTGGTAATGCCACCGGTCTCATGCAAATAGAAAATGGAGCAAGGATAGTTTTGGGAATGGATAACTTGTCTACATTATTTCCGACTAATTATATCACTGCTAATATCGACTTGCATGAAGCAGGTCAAACCAGGTACAACTCTGATGTTTCCCAAACAATTTCAAGTGTACCAGATTATGGGAGGCTATATCTTACTAACAATGCAGGAGCGTTGGTGCCTAAAACTTTGGATGGACCGATCACCATCAATGACCTGTTCTTTATAGACAATTTTCAGCATTTTATTGATGCTGGATTCCAGGTCACTGGTGATGCCGGAGAAGAAATTCAGATGGACCCAGATTCTAGAATGACATTAGGAACGGCTGCCACAGCAACACAATTTCCGACAAACTTCACAGTTTTTGACCTGAATCAGCCGTCTACAGTGGTTTATAATTCTGGAGTGGCACAGACTATCAAGGGAATCAATGGTGGCGGTGATGCCAGTTATGATTTTTTAACAATAACCAATGCAGCCGGAGCTGGGAACCCAACTAAAACCTTAGACGCAAATGCGATCATTAGAAGTGATTTTACAATTAATACGAATAACACTGTTGACGTAGATGCTGCTTCAGATTTCGATATAGAATTACAAGGAAATTGGATAAATAGCGGAACTTTTGTGGAACAAGAAGGAACAGTGTCATTTACTGGTACTGCTGGTCAAACCATGACCTCCGGAGGAACGGTTGAAGGCTTTTATGATTTTGTAATCAACAATACCAATGCTGCGGGACTAATTATCAATGATGATGTTGAAATAAGCAATTCTGGAACATTTACAGATGGAATTATCTTTGAAGGAAGCAATGAAATAGTTGAGTTCTTCAATGGAGCAACTGTTTCTGGTGCAAAAGATGCCAGTCATGTTGACGGTAGAGTAGAGAAAACCGGAACGGATGCGTTCGATTTTCCAGTTGGAGATCTAGGCGTCTACCAACCGGTCTCTATCTCAGCACCAGCAGTAGCTACAACTACTTTTAGAGCCGAGTATTTCAATTTTGATCCGGCACCGTTTTTTGATGACACTCAATTAGATCCATCTATTCATCATGTCTCGGATTGCGAGCATTGGGTACTTGACAAGGTCACTCCCGCAGCTGATCCGGTCTCTGTGACTCTGGCATATAAAAGCCATACAGGCGCTTGCAGTGGTGTAACCGATCCAACAAGTTTGGTAGTGGCCAGATGGGATGGGGCGCTTTGGCAAAATGAAGGAGGTCCCGGAGCTGGTGCACCAGTTGGAAGTGTAACAAGTGCTGCGCCAGTAGCTAATTTTAGCCCTTTTACACTGGCAAGCACCACCGACTTTCCCAATAACCCACTTCCGGTAGATTTATTATCATGGGATGTTAATGCCAGTAACGATCTGGTTATCATTGATTGGTCTACAGCTACTGAGACGAATAACAGTCATTTTACAATTGAGAAAAGCTCTGATCAAATGAACTTTAAGGAAATAGAAATTGTTGAAGGCGCAGGCAATTCTAGCACATTGATTGATTACATGACAACCGATAGATCACCTAATATTGGTTGGAATTACTACCGACTATCGCAAACAGACTTCAATGGAGATAGAGAATATTTTGGAATCAAGTCTGTCTACTTTTCTGAGGAAGGAGAAGTCAGTATTTACCCAAACCCTAGTACAGGACAAGTTGAATTAAACTTACCATATGAGCGCACCAATGCAACTATCTATGATGCCTTTGGGAGACTTGTTTTGACCCAGGAGTTTGCAAAAGGAAAATCTCGGTTAAACCTGAATCACTTATCTGCAGGTGAGTATTTCATTAAACTTATTTCACCAAATCATGTTGAAAATAAGACCCTCGTTCTAATCAAATAGAGCCAAGTTTTAA
This sequence comes from Bacteroidia bacterium, assembly GCA_030433115.1. Classification (GTDB taxonomy): domain Bacteria; phylum Bacteroidota; class Bacteroidia; order Flavobacteriales_D; family JAUILH01; genus JAUILH01. Next base: position 3,351 of record JAUILH010000040.1, read on the forward strand.
TCACGTGAAATTCGACCTTCGTCAGAATAAAGTGTTGATTTGTATCTATTTTCCAGAACCCAACTCAGAATGATTTCAGCATTGATTTAGGGAATCAACAAGCAGATTTGGTGATGTATGATGTTTCTGGTAAGATAGTTTTTCAGAAGATGGTGCTCAATGGACTACAAAATCTGAAACCGGAATCTCTGGAAAGTGGTGTTTACATAATTTCACTGAAGTTTGATGACCGCACTGAATCTTATCGACTGATTGTGAAATAGTTCAGTATATTTTGTGAGAAATGTTGAAGCAGCGCTTTATTTCTCTATGTTTGCTTCATTATTAATTTTTATTTATTACAATGAACGGTACAGTAAAATTTTTCAATGATGAAAAAGGTTGGGGTTTCATCACTCCAGAAGAAGGTGGAAAAGACATTTTTGTTCACCACTCATCATGTCCACAACCATTAAGAGAAGGTGATTCAGTTACTTTCGAGATTGAAGACAGTGACAGAGGACCTAAAGCAGTTAATGTAGATAAGCAATAACAGATATAAATAGGTTTATTAAGGGAAGCGTTAGCTTCCCTTTTTTTATGCTTTCGCTGACCGTGCTCCGCCAAAGCTTTACAACGGCGATGAGCTTTAGCATAAGTGTTGTGTTTTCACTGAAAACAGTACAAGCGCAGTGCCCTACTTGAGCTCTTTCTTGAATATTGTTTGAGTTGGGAAAGCGAATTCCAGTCCGGCCTCATTGAAACGCCTCAATACCTCAAGGTTGATCTTTGTCTGAATGGTAGGAATGTCCTGCCCTTTTCTAATGTGGTATACATAGTTGATGCCCAGGGCAAAGTCGCCGTAAGTGTCAAACAAAGTCCAGGTATCTTTTGTTAAAACATCCTGATTTTCATCCAGGATAGTATGAAGTATGCCAATGGCTTTCTCGATTTCCTCAGGAGACGTATCGTAAATGAGCCCTAATTTCAAAGTCACTTTTCTTGCTGGTTCTGCAGAGATATTTTCCACACTGTTTTCCGAAAATGTAGAGTTTGGAATGGTTACCAAACGACCATCTAATTTGCGCAATCTTGTACTTCTTAGTCCAATTTCCTCAATGATTCCATCGTAACCAATAATGTTAATACGGTCCTTCATCCTAAAAGGCTTGTCTACAAAAATCATGATGCCACCAAAGATGTTTTTCACCGTGTCCTGAGCAGCCAATGCCAATGCCAAACCACCAATTCCCAATCCTGCGAGCAACGCGCCTACATTGTAGCCAGCATTGTTCAGTGCGACAATAATTCCCAAAATCCAGATGATTGAACGCACACCTTTTCTCACAATTGGCATAATCTGATCATCCAAATCACTGTCTGATTTTTCCACTAATGGAACCAGATATTCTTCAATTAAGGAATCCATTGTTCTTGCCAACAACCAGGTAATATTGATCACAATTAAGATATGGAATAGCTTCTCTATAACCTCATCCGCAGAGTCCGTGAAATGCAAACCTCCCTGATGAGCACTCAACGCATACCAGGTGAAAATAAGGCCTACCCCGAATACAACCGGTTCTTCGAGCTTGTCAACCAAAATATCATCCAGCTTACTTTTGGTCTTTGCAGTCATCGATTTGATGAATCTGCCACTGATCCAATAGAGAATTTTAGCCACAACGATTCCAGCGAGTATCAACCCCAGAGCAATTGCCCATTCCTGAACCGTGTTGTGGTAAAACTTCTTCGACCAAAAACTAGTTAATAACACCATGTTCCCATTTTTTGTGCGAAGATAGTATCATAACTTAATAACGTCAAGTCTAATGACTTGTTCTTTGCCACTTAAGACAAGGTGATACTTGCCTGAGCTCAGTTGCTCAATATTGAGTTCAATCTCACTTTCGGAGATGCCAATTTCATCTTGAAGCACTAAGCTGCCATCCAAACTATAGAGCCTCAAATCCATTTTAGATTTTGTCATCTCATTCAAACGAAGGTGTAAGATATTGGATGCGGGATTGGGAAATACCATGGCACTGAGCACCTGGTTTTCATCTATTCCATTGGCATTCAGTAGGATTTGCCCATCAGTTGTATAGTGATTTGAGATGATTCCCGCTCCGTTTTCGGATCTCACGCTCACGTAATAGACCGTGTTATAATTAAGACTCAAACCGGTTTCAGTAAAAATAGTGTTCAAACCATTATTGGTCCATGCAACAATGTTCGAGTCCCCAGGAGCATCTCCAATAGCATAATAATACGCCAGCGTTAAGCTTTGTGTGTCTTGATAAGCTTGCCATTGTCCTGTAATTTGATTTGGGTCGAAGAAGGTGTCTTTGTCAACCGAAAAACCATCAATCGGAACCAGAGGCCCTGCTTCAGTCCAATCAACATTAATTAAATCCGAATCTATGGCCGACCAAAGATTGGCTGAGTCCAAACAAATACTGTAGATCTCACAGGATGGAGTAGTTGGGTCCTGATTTTGGAATCTCACATCTGCAGAAGGATTTCCAACGCTCACAAGTGTGGAAGCCGAACGAGATTTATAAACCTTAAGATTATCCGCTGCCATCTGACAACCTCCGGTTCGATAAGATACCGAGTTACCGGATTGATGGGGATTCGGATCGGTGTAACTGGAGGCCAATTGATCATTCACATAAGTTTTAATCAAACCAGTCTGTGGATCGAAATAGACTTTGTAATTGTACCATGTTCCGGGATCTAAAGTCACAGGATCATCGCTTACCAGGGTCCAAACATCATTCACCACTTTGTACACCTGGCTTTTATCGCTATCCACCCTGAAGTAAACGAAATATGAATTTCCTCTGTTTGGTAATGTCGGATCATCACAGAAAAAATGAATACCAGACCTTCTATTCGTTAAATTGCCCGTCATCAAGGCATCCCATTCATAGAGGTACTGACCTGTATTGTCCTGGTCCACATCCATCCATAGATTTGAATTGCTTTGGTTTTCATCACCTTGCTCAAGAATGCCTCCTGATGTCTGCCAGGTTCCCGTTTGATTCGTCCAGTTTGCGCTTAAATTATTGAAATTATCTAAGACGAATCCATTATCCGCGTTAGCACGCCATTCGCTGCCGTCAAAGTCACTTACCAAATAGAAGCATTTGTCAACTCCCATCCCAACATCCGTATCAGTATAACTGACATTAAAATCTTGAGTTTCCCAGTTATTGCCAGAGTCGATACTGGTGCTTGGCGCTTCTGTATCCTGATTACAGGTGTAGACGATCTTCCAGCCATCATTATTTGTAGCGCCATCAGAAGTAAACCTAAACGTTACAGCATTGCTAGAAGACGTCCAGTTAAAACCTGCATATTGTCCGGAAAATGGGCTTCCTGGAATTTGGGGGGATGCAGTAGTTGGACCGTCATATACATATAAAAAATCATAGGTCGCTTCAATGTCTATTGTGTCGAAAGCCAGATTAATGGAAGATGCATTGTCGGCAGTAATGGTGTAGGTGTAGTTTTCATCATCATAATAATCTCTGGTAGGTCCGCCCATATCGTACAAGGTGTCGCTGCACGGATGGACTGCGCAGTCTGTGAAATTGTCTTCAATGGCAGACCAGTAATCCGTGTAATTATAATCATACCCAAGCGCCCAAATTGCCATGCCAGCAATGTCTCTGTGGTTAATGAATTCTAGTCTTTCCGACATGTCAAATTCATCGTTAATGAAAGCTTGATGCGTGCCTCCACTGTTGAAGGTATAGTTGGTGGAAAACGTATTGTATTCCCAGGTCTCATTAGCAGCACTGTAGTTTCCACTTGTGTTATTCATGATTTGCTGAAAAGTGACTGCATAACCACTGCCTGAAGTAGCTGAGGGAATGGCAGTTGATACAGTCGGATATTCATACCCGTAATACGGTAGTCCGAGCACGAGCTTATTTGGATCTGCCCCCTTATCCAGGTAATCTGTGACTGTTTTTGACAGGGTATAGTTGTAAGAAGATCCAAAGTGATACAAGGGGTCTGTGGGACCAGCATTTCCACTGTTCGAATAGTAGTAGGCATACCCCATAATGGTATACAAATCCACATAAGGGTCCAAAGCAGTTATGTCAAAAATATTGTTCCAGTCAACAGCATACAACACCGTGCTTACTTGTGAACCGGGAATGGCCGTATGCATTTGATTGCATAGGTCAATCATAAAGTTGGTGAAGTTGGTCTTTTGTGAAGATGCGATCCCTTCAAAATCAATATTCACACCGTGTGCCCCCCTGCTTTGCACAAGATTGATCAGATTGGTGATAAGCGTTTGTTGAGCGCCAGGGGTATTAAAAAAGGTAGAATGATTGGAAAAAAGTGTCACGCACAAATTAACACGGAGTCCATGAGCCAATGCCGAATCAACTGCATTATTTGTTGCCCAGCCATGGGTACTGTTCGCATTTCCCGTTGCCGCATCAACTTCATAAGAGAAAAAAGACAAATCACTCATCAAATCCCATTGGTATTGATCTTCTTTTCCATTGGACCAGTATGGATGCCAACCGAAGACTATTTTATTCAGGTTGCATCCCGCTCTGTTAACGTTTGACTTGGATTTCAGTTGACTTTGTGCCTGATTCAATTCTGTATAGTAGCTCGGTGAATGACCTAAACTGTTGTAATAATTCAGTTGGGTCTCATGAATTGAAGGCTGTTGCGCCATTAATGAAAACGCAAGGTTGATAAGTGCCAAAAAAGCCAGGTATTTCATTGTAATGTAGTTGAGGTTATTGAATAATGAGTGGGAAGCGTTCTTTTCGGTTGTTCGAAGAGACTATTATGGCGTAATGTCCAGCTGCCAGGTCAAGTAAATCAAATGTCAGTACCTGATTTCCGGAAGTAAGTTCAGAATTGAACAAGCTTCTAACTAATCTGCCCGAATTATCGAATAGATTGATACTAACGTCACTATTTTGTGATAAGGACATCACTAACTGAAGCAGTCCATCTGTAGGATTCGGGTATAAATGAACTTGAAAATCGTCCATTGAATTCACAGAGTTTGTACCATCCACAACAATGGTTTGGTAGCTCGTATCGTTGGGACAAGTTCCATTAATCGAAATTAGCATAACCTGATAGGTGCCCGCAGTATTGTAAATGTGCCATGGGTTGACATCTGTGGACGTGTTCCCATCTCCAAAATCCCAGAAGTATCCATTGGCATTACTAGAATTATTGCTGAATCCAACAAAACCATTAGGAAGATATACAATGGTGTCACTAGCTGAAAAATCAGATATAGGCTGTTGTTCCACCGTTACGTTAAGACTTTGTGAATAGGTGTCAGTTCCTCCCGGACCAGTTGCATCTAAGGTGATATTGTATGTGCCTGAATTAGGGAATAACACCATTGGGTTGGCAGCGGTGCTCGAATTCAAAGTGGCTCCAGGAACACTCCAAAGATACGTTGTGGCATTGCTGGACGTATTGATTAATTGAATAGAATCGCCAGCACATACATAGGTGTTGTTAACTGTAAAACTGGCAGTAGGTGTTTGGTTGGGAACGTCTAAATATTGCCCGTCAGACGTGATGATATTACCCAAGAGACCTGCACCGTTCTCCGCTCGCACCGACACATAATAAGTAATGCCTGAAGCTAAATTTAAACCTGAATGCGTTAGTGTGTCGTTGAACCAATTATCTGTCCAATTCACAATGTTCGTCCCACCAGAACTGGTTCCAACTGCATACCAATATCTGGCTAAATCTGAATGAACATCTCCGGAGTTGGTCCAATGAGCTGAAATCTCAGTATTCGTGTAGAATGTATCAATGTCCACACTTAAACCGTCTTCAATTTGTAAAATGTTATCTGGCGCAGTCCAGTCTACATTAACATCTTGAAAATCTATGGTCGATACATTGTCGGCCTGATCTATCGTAATTGATTTAACCCTTCCGGAAGGTGTCAGCGGGTTTTGGTTCTGACTGAAAATGTCGTTTCCGCTTCCAACAGTGACTATTTCTGTAGCAGAACGATCAATGTAAGTTTTGAGTTTGTCAATAGAATAGAAGGCATCTCCACTCCTAAAAGAAATATAATCACCCGATTGATACGGTGTGAGATCGGTCCATGAAGCGCCTAGTTCATTGTCAACCCACACATCAATCTCTCCGGAAGTCTTGTCATACACCACTTTAAAATCATACCATTGACCGTCATTAATAGTGTAGGGAATGTCTAGCTCCAGATTAAACACATCATTGGTGACTTTATAGATTTGGATTTTGTTGTTATCCGTTCTAAACCATACGAAATAGGAGTCTCCCCGGTTTGGTAAACTGCCGTCGCTGCACATGAAATGAAAACCAGCTCTCTTGTTCGTTCCTGTCCCACTGATACTGCCAGTCCAGTGGTATAAGAATTTATTGGCACCATTTTGATTGAGTGATGCGTATAAATTACTGTTGTTTTCACTTTCATCGGTTTGCTGTAATTGCCCGGAAGATACTTGCCAGCTTCCAACAGCATTGGTCCAATCAGGGTGAATAGCAGCATCAAAATTATCACTGAAGAATCCCTTGGTATCGTTGGCTCTCCACTCTGTACCATCAAAATTAATGACCTGATAAAACTGATGCTGAATACCACTTCCATTGGTGTTGTCGGCATCAGTAAAGTTGGCTACAAAATCTGCAGTCACCCAGGTAGAAGGCGTAGATACAAGTGTGCTTGGGGAAATGGTGTCTCCAACACCTGGTCCAGGCGTGGTGCTCCAATCTACTTCCCAGCCAGGATTAGTAGTGGCGCAATCAGATCGAAATTCTATCAGCATGGAACCGCCACTTGAACTAACAATACCAGGACTATTGGTACCTGTATATTGACCAATTAGCGGATCAATGGTAGAACTGCCATCGTAAATGAACAGGTAATCCCAGTTGTTTTCTATGTCGAAACTGTTGAATGTGGCAGTAACGGTAGCTGCACCGGATGGGGCAATCAAATAAGTTTCTCTTTCGTCGTCCGAATAATTTCCGGTTGGGCCGCCACTGTCGTATAATGTTCCTGATCCTGCTGTGTAGGTGGTAACCGGAGCTGGATTGTTGATGAGTTGGTAATAATTCTCCCAGTCCCAATTAATACCAGGATCAGTGTGAGTTTGATTGGGGTAGTGCTGGTGACCTTTAATTCTTGTGCAACTTCCCAGAGTATTGGTGCCTGATGAAGCCGGTCCGAAATAGGTTCTTAGCGGACTAATGCCATATCCGCTTTGTGTCACGTCTCTGGATAAATCAGCAGAGCTACTGATCATGGCGGTAGTATACCAACTTGGGTCGCTCACATAGCCTTCGTGTTCATAACCTATTGTATAAGGATTTGCAGACCCTACATGCCAGGCTTTATTGGCTTCAAGAACCATTTGAGTGACTTGACCGTCTGATGAGCGGATGACATAGTGATAGGATACATTGGAGTTGCAGTTTTGAGACCATGAGATGGCGCCTGCGTAGCTTCCTTGAATGGTGTGAATGGTGATCGCAGAAACCGCAGTGCCCGATCTGGAGCTGTAGTTGCAGGATGGTGCCGCATTCCAAATAGCTGGTCCGTATTCTGATGATCTATTGATGTTTTGATAGATATTACCGGCCGCATCAAATACAGCAGAATCTCCCAGGGTAATCTTTGTTGAACCAAGAATTCTTGCATTGGTTTCACCAAAAATGTGATCGAGATCTATCTGATGATTGGGAAAACCGCATTGCAATTGGTGATCAGAGTTCTTTAGAAAAGCAAAAATACCATACAAGTGTGCGTTCAATGCAAAATTATTAACCGAGTTGTGATCAATGGGTAATTCGCTAAGGGCGATTAGAACATTGCAATGTGCTTTCAAATCTGTGCTCACTTGAAGGCTGTCCATAAGTCGATCGTAGGCAGAAGCATAGGCCAGAATGGCGGTTTGCGGTGACCCTATGATGTCATTTTTACTATAGGAAGATAATCTAGACACGGTCTCCAAATTGTTCCTGAAGTAAGATTTGCCATCTTCAACTAGGCCCATTACGGTTAAGGCTTGTGGAAGTCCCGAGCAACTTGGCTCTTCAAAAATACCAATGTGACGAAAATGGGTTTGGGTATAGCTCACTGCTTCCAGCATTCCTCTTGGAATATCAGGATATTGTTGGTAGGCGAGATTGAATTCTGATTGATACGTATTTTGAGCGCGCAAAAATAACGTCACCGTAAGGGTGAAGAGCAATGTGGTAAGTTTCATGAGTGTAAGTGTTCGGTCGACAAATATACTTAATTTATCGATAAAAAAGACAGGTTAAGGTATTAAAGTCCGATGATAAATCCACCCCTTATAAACAGAGGAATCCCGGATCCAAAAATGTATTGATTTTGGTAGGGAGAGTTTGAGTCATCTATCAGGTCATACAATAGCAAGAGTTGTGCATAACTATTGCCGTTACCGTATTTATACCCCAAACCAACCAGTCCAACATGAACATTTGTCCTGCCACCATAACTTGGCGAGAAGATGTTGTAATCAGTGACATTCAAAACCTCATACTCAGCATGCAGCAAGAATTGTTGGAACATTTCATATCTGGTAAAAAGACTCCCTCCATAAATATGATTGCTTGGTGTAAAGTCCGACCTGAACCACTGGTATTTAAAACTGGTGCCAACCGACCAATTTTCCGTCAAACGGTAACCCACTAAAGGGGAAGCGCTGAAAAAAGCAAAAGAATTGCCAAAATTTAGACCAATGTCTCCACCAAGGTATAATCTTTCTCGCAAAGGCTTGTCCCTCATTAAGTTATTGCTATTCCTTGTAGAGTCTCTTTGTGCAATAACTCCGGAGAATGCAGATAAACAAACTAAAGTGAGCAAAAATTGCTTCATACTGCAATTTAATCAAAAATCATGCTAGATTCCAACTCTTTGAGCGGTCCTGGGTAAATATTATGGTCACCAACGAAAGGAATTTTCGTGAATTTCAGCCCGCTGTTCCCTATTTCCGAGAAGTGTCGTTCAAATGCCTCCAAACTCATGTATTCATCAGAGTCGCCAAATGTCACGTAGGTTTTAAGTTTGGTTTGGGTTTTAATTTCCGAAGGGAAGTCTAAATCTGGAGGGAACGTACTAGACCATAATACCAAGTAGTCAGGATCCACTTTGCCATTAAATACCCACCGCGCTGCCGTGGCTGATCCTTGGGAAAATCCCAGGACGCAAACCTTGGCTTTACTGTATTTGGAGGAAATGCCTGAGTGTAATTGATCCAGATAATCGATATAATCCCGGATGTCTGCCAAACGATCATCTTTGGTCATCCAGGAAGCCCCAACTCTTCCTGAACTGCCTGATAAATAAAAGCGATGAAGTCCTTCAGGGGCAATCACCAGATTCTTTTCCGGGTCTAAACTGCTGAACTTTCGAATGAAAAATTGGCTCAATTGACCGTAGCCATGCAGCACATACCAGATCATTTTTGGATGCTCGGTGTTTCCCCACAGATAGTATCTGGCAGTTTTTTTAATTGTTATGTGGTGTGATTCTGCTTGCATAATTATGCTTTAAGGAATTTTGTGACGGCTTCAAGAACGACTGAGGTTTGTTGTTTGTGGGGCGCGTGCCCGCATTTATCAATGAACAATTTATGGACCTTACCTGACGAATGATCTACAATGAGGTCGAGTTGTTCTTCACTGCCATATTCATCTTCTGTTCCCTGAATCGCCAGTATAGGAACAGATATGTTTGAAAGTCCTTGAGTGATATTCCAATCCCGAAAACGTTTGAGATGCCAGGTGTCACTCCATGCATAAAAAGTAGTTGTTGTTTTATCACCGTGGTAAATCGACAACTTGTCTTTTAGATTCCCCTTTTCAAACAAATCCACCACAGGTTTAATGCCATCCAAAGTGATGTCTTCCACAATTACGTGAGCCGCTTCTGTAATGATGCTTGAAATTCTATTGGGATGTTCTGATCCATATATCAAGGCAATACTACCTCCATCACTATGTCCGTAAAGATGAAGCGCTCTATTATTTGCAACCAGAGAATCGATGATAAACGGAAGTTCTTGAAGCGCATAATTGTGAAGGTAACGATGGTCCCGTTTTTCACTTAATCCGCTCGATGAACCATAGCCTTGTCTGTCGTAGACAAGTCCGGTAAAACCAGTATTCTTACAGACAGTTTCAGGGTAGGACTTCCATTGCGCAATGCTACCAAGACCTTCATGTAGGAATAATATCACGGGAGACTTTTCGTCATCATTAATCCAGGTAAAAGCCCATTGGGTATCGCCTCTTTTGATAAAGTCAACCACCATTACATGTTAGAAAATTTGTTGATCCGATATTTATATAGACTCAATTGTAAGCCAATTCTGTGTCCTTTGAAGAAGTTAGTTTTGAGCAAGTGTCTATAGTAAGGAGTTAGGCTGTATTTGTAGATCAAATCTATGTGAAAAGACCATTTTTGATTGGACCTGGAACCCCCGCTTTTTGAAGGTAATAATTCGATACCAGCGTTCAGAAAAAACTCACTATTGAGTTCATGATTAATCAAGGGGGTTCCAAAGTTGAAGCTGTATTCCGGACCAATGATAAAACTTAGCTCCACACCTTTACATTCGTACCTTTTTGATTTCCCGAGATAGATGCCCCAAAAAGGTAATTTGGCATGAATCGGAATACTCACTGAATTGTATTGACCATTTTGTGAATTGTCACTGTATTGATATACAATGCTGGGATAGAGAATTTTAAAAAATCTTCGGCTAATTCCGGCATTGAAGAAAATACCGTTATTGGGTTTGTAATTATCGGTTTCAGTATTTATAAATGTACTGCCACTGCCCAAAGTAATTCCAAAATTTTGTTTTCCTCTGGTATAGGTCTGTGCATCCAATTGAGAAGGCAGAGATATCAATAAGACCGTGAATAAAAAAAGCCACCTAGTTCTCATAATTCAAATATAAGTGCACTATTCATAACAAAGAGGAAAACATTTAAATATTATAAATGCTATCACTGATTCAGTGAAAGGTAGGTGTGTCATATTTGTATTGATCTGTAGTTTTATTGGATTTACTCAAGACAATTCTTTTGACCGGGACCTTGAACTTATCTCACAGGGGGATACAAGCATTATTGAAAGAGTAAAAGGTGATTTGGCTTCTGATCCACCTGAGCTATCTGCCCAGAGTCATTACAATCAATAATTCAACAAATCCTCGATAGCTTCTCCTACCTTGTCTTCATTAGGTAAATAAGCTTCTTCTAAGGTTGAATTCAGTGGCGGAGCAGGCACATCTTGAGATGCGACAACTTTTACCGCAGAGTCCAGTTGTTCAAAACAAGTATCCGTAATTCTTCCAGCTATATTGTAGGCAAAGGAATTGGTCACAGGTTCTTCTGAAACAACCAAGCATTTGCCATGTTTTTTGGCAGTTTCATAAGCCAGTTCCTCGTCCCAGGGGGAAATCGTTCTTAAATCTATGATCTCGATTTTTCCAGGATGTTTCTTGGCAGCAGCCAAAGACCAATAAACGCCTCTTCCATAAGTGATGATGCACATGCTTTCGCCAGAGGTGACCTTGTCTGCATCAGCCTCAAGCACCACACGACCTTTTCCAAATGGAATCACATAGTCCTCATCCGGTTCAATGGTTTTGGCGCCTTCAGTTCCCTTTATTTTACTCCAATACAGACCTTTGTGTTCCAGCAATACAACTGGATTTGGGTCGTAAAATGCAGATTTAAGCAGACCTTTGAGGTCGGCCCCGGTGCTAGGATAGGCAACCTTAATGCCTCTGATGTTCGCCAAAACAGATTCCACACTTGATGAGTGATATGGACCACCACTTCCGTAGGCTCCAATTGGCACTCTAATCACCGCACTTGCAGGCCATTTTCCGTTTGATAAATAATACGATCGACTCAATTCTGTGAAAAGTTGATTGAGTCCTGGCCAAATATAATCTGCAAATTGAACCTCAACAATTGGTTTACATCCAACTGCAGCCATTCCCACAGTTGATCCAATAATAAATGCTTCCTGAATTGGTGTATTGAACACTCTCGAATCGCCAAATTTTTGAGCCAGTGTAGCCGCTTCTCTGAATACACCTCCTAGTCTACCGCCAACGTCCTGACCGTACAACAAAGCTTCAGGATGTTTTTCTAAAATTTCTTGCATAGCAAACAAGGCGCTATCTACCATTACGGTAGCTTCCTTGCCAGCTGGTTCACGTTCTCCCACTTCTTCAGTAATTGGTGTAGGGGCAAAACGGTGACTCAACAGGTCTTCCGGACTTGGGTCTTCCGCATCTTTCGCCTTGTCAAAATCACTCTGTACTTGAAGCTTAACTCTGGTTTCTATTGTTGAAATATCTGAATCTGAGAAGCTATTGTCACTCAGTAATTTTTTCAATTTAGGAAGCGGGTCTCTCTTCGCTTGTTCTTCAAGATCGTCTCTGTACCATTCCTTTCTTACGCCAGACGTATGGTGGTTCAACAAAGGAACCTTGGCATGGATTAGAAAAGGGCGTCTCTCAGACCTGATGAGAGCCAAGACTTCCCTGATGGTCTCATAACTTTCTTCGAAATCAGTGCCATCAATGGTTCTTACCTCAATTCCTTTGAACCCCTTGGCATATTCTGTGGCATCCTGAGCTCTGATTTCGGAAGCATGTGCAGAAATGTCCCACTCATTATCTTGGATCAGATAGAGGATAGGCAATTGCTTTAATCCAGCCATCTGAAAGGCCTCAGCTACCTCTCCTTCAGTAATAGAAGCATCTCCTAAAGAACAAACGGCCAGACCTCTTCCGCCTTCGTGTTCTTGCGCCAAACCATGATCCTCCATGTATTGAATCCCCATTGCAACCCCGGTTGTTGGAATGGCTTGCATACCGGTTGCAGATGATTGGTGAGGAATTTTGGGCATGTTATCTCGTTTCAGGCTGGGATGAGAATAGTAAGTTCTTCCACCAGAAAACGGATCGTCTTTTTTGGCAAATAATTGCAGCATTAATTCATAGGGCTGCATTCCAATACTCAAAAGAATTGAGTCGTCACGGTAATAGGGAGCCACATAATCCTGTGGCAAAAGTTGCATGCCCAAAGCCAATTGAATGGCTTCATGTCCTCTGGAAGTCGCATGAACGTATTTAGAAGTAAGCTTGGCATTCTCTTCATAGATATTGGCCATGCTGTAAGCAGTATACATGAGTTCGTATGCGCGCTCCAATTTGTTGGAACTCAAACGACTCTTTTTCTGTTTCTTAGTTTTTTTAGTACTGTCCTTTGTCTCTAAATCCGTTGCCATATTCAATATAATAGAAAAGCAATTTAAGAAAAAACCACTTAATCTCTCGAGTCTGACTGAGATTACGACAGATTATTTCGAATTTGATTAAAAACTCAGTATAAAATATGGGTTTACTTTTGTTTTGGTGGAAATAGACGGACTTTGTGGTTGTTATTAACTCTCAGACCCATCTAATCAAAAAATTAGTTTCATTGAGTACGTTTGGATTGTATCTTTGGTGGTATGATTCAGTTGCTTAAGAGATTCCTATTCCTTCTACTACTCACTTCTGTAACTCATAATATTCATGCTCAGGTTGATACTGCGAATGTGCCTGTTTGGATAGATATGATGAAGTCTGGCACCAATTTGAATGAAATTTCTCGTGCTTTCGATATGTATTGGAATGGTCGAACAATTGAGAAAGGTTCAGGGTACAAGCCATTTAAAAGATGGGAGTACCGTATGCGAAAACGGGTGGACGATCAGGGGAATTTGCCTCCGGAAAACCATATTTTCAATACCATCAGTGCCTATCAGGGGCTTAAATCTGTTTCAGGTAATTGGCAACCTTTAGGACCAAATCACAATCAAACAACTAACTATGGCGATATCGCTGGAGTTGGAAGGCTGAATACAATTGGTTTTGATCCCAATGACCCAAATACGTTTTATGTAGGAGCTCCGGCCGGCAGCATCTGGAAAACAGAGGACAACGGAGCATCCTGGACAATCTTAAGTGATGATTTGCCTACAATGGGTGTATCGGCAATTCTTGTAGACCCCAATGATTCGGACAGAATTTATATCGGAACTGGTGACAGAGATGCCAATGATGCAGAGGGGCTTGGCGTATATTTATCTACTGATGGTGGGCAAAGCTGGGCTGTGTCCAATACTGGTATGGGAAATATCAAAGTCAATGAGTTTAGAATTCATCCGGATAGTGCGAATGTCATCTTTGCGGCTTGTCAGGGAGGCGTTTACAGATCGGATGATTCGGGTGCCAATTGGACAAAGAGAACCACCATCAATGGTTTCTTTGAAGACATTGAGATTAAACCAGATGATCCTAGTACCATGTATGCCGTGGGAGGTAGAATCTACAGATCTACGGATTATGGTATGAATTGGCAGGTAGTAACGGGCTTACCACTTTTGGTAAGAACCTTTATCGCTGTGACACCAGATGACCCGAACAGGGTGTATGCCTTACTCTGTAATCAAAGGTCGTTGTACGGTTTTTTTAGATCAGATGATGCCGGACAGACGTTTTATGAGGTAATGGATTCTCCAAATATTATGGGGTATGCTACTGACGGAAGTGATGAGACAGGTGGCCAGGCCTGGTATGATGCATGTTTGGTAGCCGATCCAAATGACGCAGATGTGGTGTATGTCGGAGGGATTCATGTATTTAAATCTGTGGATGCCGGGGCGACTTGGAATTATAACTCTACAGGTGTGCATGTGGATATGCATTATTTGACCATACACCCGATGACTAATGAGATTTATTTAGGCAATGATGGAGGTCTGTATAGATCAGATGCTCAGAATACTGCCTGGACCGATATTTCTTCGGATTTGGTGGTAGGACAAATGTACAAGCTGGGGCAATCTCCAATTACAGCCAATACCGTACTCACCGGATTTCAAGATAATGGAACTGCTAAGTTTGATGGCGTAGGATGGAATCGAATTTCAGGTGCAGATGGTATGGAGTGTCAGGCAGACCCAATCGATCCTAATTACCTCTACAGTACTTATCAGTACGGAAATATCAGGCAATCTACGAACGGTGGTCAAAGTCACAGAGGAATTTCCGGAAACGATAATGGCATTGTGGAAGATGGAGACTGGGTAACTCCATTCACGCTGGCGGAGCATAATAACGGTACTATGTTCGCAGGTTATCAAAATGTTTGGCGAACCACCAGACTCAAAGAAGCCGACGGAGACAGTGTTTTGTGGGAGCAAATTTCCAGTGGAATTGGTAATGGCGCGAATGAATGCACTGTTATTGAGCATTCTCCCGTTGACTCTAACTTGCTCTACGTGACTAAGCCAGGCAATAAAATCTATCGATCCTTGAATTGTAATGATCCTACGGGGTCTGTTACATGGACTGAGTTGACCGTCTCAGGAGGATCCGGAAATGTAAATGATATGGAAGCGCACCCTACCGCGGACAGTGTGTTGTATGTGTGTAGAGGGAATTATGTGTTAAAATCGGTGAATTTTGGTGCGAATTGGACAGATATTACCGGGAATTTACCCAACATCACCAAAACAGATATGGTTTACGACACCACCACCAATGAAGGGCTATATGTTGGCACCACAGCTGGTGTTTATTATAAAGATGCCAGTATGTCGAACTGGGTGTTTTTTGGTGATGGCTTACCTGCTACCGTAGAAATTTCTGAAATAGAGATATTCTATGGAACAGGTCCGGATAAAAGAATTCGGGCATCTACTTATGGAAGAGGTCTCTGGGAATCGGATGCTTACTCCACAGGCACAACATATTTCCCAGCCACTGCTTTGATCAATTTTAAAACACCGAATCCCAAAAAAGTGGTATACGAAGATTTTGATCTGAGAATAGAGTTCTATAAGAACCTAAGTGTTCAGGCAGTTACCGGTTTTGCCTTGAGTGATGTGGTGGTGAGCAATGCCACAGTGAATGGTTTGACACCTGATGGCAACGGCTTTATTTTAAACTTAACGCCAACTAGTCCCGGAATTGTGACAGTCATGGTGCCCAACAATGCAGCTCAAGATGCAGATGGTGTGAATACGCTTGAATCTGAATTGTTCGAGTTTTACTATGAAAATGAAGTGGTTCATTTGGGGTACAACGGTCCCGGAGGAGTAGGCAGTTTTAATCAAATGGCTCTGTGGTTAGATGCTTCTGAAGGGGTATTGACCTCTTTTGGGAACTATCCGGCCGGAACAGGGGATAATGTGGCTATCTGGAATGATAAAAGTGGGCAATCTGTGAATGTGGTTCAAACCAATGCCAATTCATATCCTTTTTTCCTTCAGGGCAATGATGGTATCAATGGAATAGATGCTGTTGGTTTTGAACCAGATACTGCAAGCGGAACAGGGGATTATTTGGTAGCACAGGACGTGCGAACAGGACAGAATTTTGCTGGCTTCTGGGCCTTACAATCTACCGATCCATATAACCACCATGGTTGGGTAATGAGTGGTAGAAGTCCCAATGGATTTATCATGCACCCAGTCAGAAACTCGAGAAATGTTTATGTCACAGTAATCGACCAAAATCAGGATTACTGGACAGCACATACTTTTAATAACCCAACTCCTCAAAACCCTCACATCCATAGTTTTGCTTATTGCGAGAACGCCATTGCAAGATATGCTTTGTCTGGATTGGATGGAGAAGATGAAGAAGATGTGTCCTATTCAGTGCCGGGCAGAGATGACGCTGGAACCGTAAGTTACAGAATAGGTTTGGATTATAATCAAAGGTACGGCGAAGGTAAAATTGGAGAGAAAGTGGTTTACAATTCGGCGTTAGGAAAATCGCATTACAACATTGTAAGGAATTATTTTGCGTCCAAGTTCTGGGTTGATTTAGGAGAAAGTGACCTCTATGCGCATGATGACTATTTCAGATATAATTTGGCCGGCATTGGTCGCGATAATGAATTTGACTATCATCTTGAGGCTCAGGGAACCGGCATTTTAAGGATGGCTTCTGACGGAATTGACACAGATACGACCTACATGCTGTGGGCTGATAATGGGGGCGCTTTATCAGCCTGGAAAGGAGCAGATCATATTTTCGGATGTAAGCGGGTGGATAGGACATGGAGAATTGATGAAACCAAAACGGTTGGAGATGTAGACGTTTTCGTATCATGGCAAGATTACCCTGCCAGCAATGATGTTCTGGGGATTTTAGTGTCTTCCAATGCTCAGTTTAACCAAAATAATTACGTGTATACACTCACTGCATTGAGTACAGATACTATGACAACAAATATTGATTTTGAGGACGATCAGTTTTTTACTTTAATTACAGGTTCGGCGGAAGATTTTAAACTCATCAATGAACAGTATTCCGGTTTGAGCATAGCAGCCTATCCTTCAGTAAGTAACGGTGAATTTGAGATTCATGTGAGAAACATCTCTGATTTAAATGGTACGTTGTCTATTCATGATGCAAGAGGCAGGCAACTGGTAAAAGAGTCGCTGAACGGAGCCAGAACCATTACCAGACGATTTGATAGTTACGAATCTGGAACGTATACCGTGAGTTTTGATGACGGCAGTAATAGAGTGTATACAAGGGTAGTTGTTGTGAATTAAGACCTCATTAAAAGAACAGATAAACCAAAAAAAAGCCTCAACATTGTTGAGGCTTTTTAGTTCCATTTTGATGTCAATTATTGAGTAATCTGAGCGGTTTTAACCGATTCGAACATTAATTTGGCTTGCTCTAAAGAATAAGAATAGCCTTTTTCATTTTCAAAGTAGTAATTCATCTCTTCACCTTCCAGAACATAGAAGAAATGATACTCAGTTTTGTTCATGACTTTGGTTTCTGCAATAAATCCATTCGGCTCATCCACAACATACTTTTGAACCACGTTCAGGTCATTTTCGTTCCACTCTTCCTTTCTTTCTTCCAAAGAATACAAAGAGCCATCATCTTCAATCACTTCATAAGAAAAGCCCTCGCTGTGCGTCACGTATGTCGCATAACTTTCGTCTTTAATTTGTGTGCCTTCCGGAACGGAAATCGTTAATGGAATGTCGATTGCGTTGAGGTCCACAGTTCCGTTTAACTCTAAAGTGGGGGCTGAAGGTTCTGTTGGTACTGAAGCCTCTTGCTCGCCAGACTCTACTTGCTCTGTAGAATTTGATTTTTCCTTGGAATCTTTATCCGAGTCTTCTTTTTTGTCTTCGCCACAAGACGTCAGTAAGAACCCCGTTGCAGCCATTAGTAGGAATGTTTTTTTCATGTTTAGTGATTTAATTTATCTTCAATATAGGTCAAAACTTTTTTATACAAATGGACACGGTCTTTTCCGCGTACGTTGTGAGGGTGATTTGGATAAGGGAAGAAATCAACTAAAATCCCATTGTCAACAAAGGCTTTAACCAAAGATAGATTGTGTTGCATGACTACTACATCATCCACGGTTCCATGAATCAATAGTAAATCTCCCTCTAGCTTGTCTGCATGATTTAACAAACTGGCATCTGCATAGCCTTCCTTATTTTGCTCTGGTCTGTCCATGTACCTTTCGCCATACATGATCTCATAATATTTCCAGTCGGTAACTGGACCTCCAGCAACCCCAACTTTAAAAGTGCCTGCTTTTCTGAGCATCAAAGAAGTTGTCATAAAACCGCCAAAACTCCAGCCATGAACAGCCATTTTGGTATCGTCTACATAGTCCTGGGCTTTCAGGAATTTGACGCCTACCAACTGATCTTCCATTTCAACAGTACCCAATTGCCTGTGAATGATGTTCTCAAAATCTCGTCCTCTGTTCGCAGAGCCTCTATTGTCCAATGTCCAGATGATATAGCCTTTATTTGCCATGTAGTGCATCCACAAAGACGCACCTCCCAACCAACTATTAGTAACCATTTGGGCGTGCGGACCGCCATAAACGTAAACCAGTACCGGGTATTTCTTACCAGGATCGAAATTGGCAGGTTTAATCATTCTGGCATGCAAGGGAGTGCCATCATCTCCGGCCTTGAGCGTAACGAGTTCAGTAGTGCCTATCTCTCCGGGTTTGAATGGAGATTTTGCAGTAATCAATGGCTCTATCAGTTTACCTTTGGTGTCAATAACTCTCTGTACTCCGGGCGTTTCAACATTGGAGTATTCGTCTATCATGTGAATGCCATTTGGGTTTAAATCAAAATGATGGACACCTTCTCCTTTAGAGATCACAATTGATTTACCAGACTTAAGATTGACTGAACGTGCAACTGTGTTGAGTCCTGACTCATCCGTGGTCTCGATAATCACATTTTTATTTTTGTTATCAGTTCCAAGAATTTGTTTGACAACCCACTTTCCGGAAGTCAGTTGTTTCAATTGTTTTCCTTCAGTATTATACAAATAAAGGTGCATGAAACCATCGCGCTCGCTCATCCAAATAAATTGATCGTCTTTGCCGGGAATGAACCAAGCCGGGTTTTCCGGTTCCACATATTTAGGATGTTTTTCTTCGAAAAGGATGTTGTTCATAGCTCCAGTACTAGCATTGAATTGAACCAACTGCATGTGGTCCTGGTCCCTGTTTACAATTGCAACGTACACGAACGCTTCATTAGGCCCCCATGCAAAATTTGTAAGGTATTGTTCCATGTCGCCTTCCACTTTGAGGTAGATCGTAGATTTGGTTTCGATATTGTAAATCCCAATTCTGGCATTCTCACTTTTCTGTCCGGCCATTGGATATTTTATGGACTTCAATTCGCCAGGTGTAGCTGTGATATCAAGAAGAGGATAATCAGCGACCTCTTTTTCATTTTTTTGGTAGAAGGCAAGATGCTTGCCACTTGGCGACCAGAAAATTCCTCCTGTAATGCCAAACTCTGATCTGGCAATGGCTTGTCCGGACACAATGTTTTTATCTCTGAATTTGGTAACCGGAATTTTGGTGTGCCCGGCGTCTGCCAGGTACAGGTTGTTTTTCAGAGTATAAGCCAACAAGTTTCCATTGAGGGTTTTGTTCTCTGCATTGGCAGGGAAGCCTAAAATTTTGGTCGCTTTTTTGTCTTCAAAATTGTATTCGTAGTAAGCAGACTTTGTATGGATGATGGCGGTTTGATTGTCCTTGAATTCCGTCCCCCATAAGTGCGCAATTTCATCATCACAGCTCTGTTTAATATCGGCAAGGGTAATGATTTTTTCAGGATCTTTTGAACCAGGCTTCAATCTGTGAATTTCGGAATAGTAATTTGAAAAATAGGCTTTGTCCTGAGAGTCTCCAATCCACTGAATGCCTTGATAGGTCATCGGTCTGTATACACTTCCCTGACCGAGAATGGCACCTTCAAGCGTGATGCTTTGGGCACTAATTTGTCCCAGACTCAGGCCAAGGAACAGAATACTTACAATATATTTCATCTTGTTAGAATGTTGATGATCTTAATTTTTTCATTGATTTTTTCAATGTCTTTTTTGTTGTTCTCGATTTGAGATTTGACGCCGGCAAGTAGTCCTTCGGCACCTTTGGAAATGTTAAAGAAACCCAGATTGTTCTCCTGTTTATTGATCTCGTCTTCGATTTTGCGTTTGGATTTTTGCAAGTCTCTTCTCAAATCGGCAATGCCTCTATCGTCTCCAGCATCTTTCATGCCTTGAATTTTGGCACGGAACAAAAGTCCGCTCTTATCAGAATCTGGTAAATCCAATTGATTCACTTTTTCCTGAAGGGCTTTGTTGTAAGCACCATTGATCTTTTTGTGCTGAGAAGAAGGAATGTCTCCAAGAGCGGCGAATTCTTGACCTATGGACTTGATTTTTTCAAGCGCTTCCTCAACTGAAGCGGGCAATTCGATTGACGCCAGGTCTTTAATAAAAGTTTCCTTTTTGCCAACGTTTTCTGCAAATGCAGATTCCAGTTCTTTGTAATGACTGTCTTTGGCATTGAAGAACTCATCACAGGCGCCTCTGAATGCTTTCCATAGTTTGTGTTCGGCGTGTTGACCAGCATGACCAATTTTCTTCCATTGTTTTTGGAGCTTGATCATTTCTTCAGTTGTGTTTCTCCAGTCTTTACTTGTTTTAAGTTCGTTTGCTTTGTCAATCAAGATTTGTTTTTTATCTCGATTAACAGAGTCATTGCCTTTTTTCTTTTCAAAAAATTGTTGTTTGGCATCAAAGAACTTGTTGCAGATTGCTCTGAAGTTCTCCCAAACTGGCTTAGTTTCTTTTCGAGAAGAAAAACCAATCCCTTTCCATTCTTTTTGGATAGCCAAAACAGCATCCGTGACAGCTTTCCATTCTTTGACGTTTTCAGGAGTTTTGGCCACGGCAGCTTCCAATTTCGGGATCAAGGCTTGTTTCGCAGCCAAGTTCTCTGCTTGAATTTTTCTCTGGTCCTCATAATGAGCATTGATCTTATCATAGCAGGTCCTAACAGCTTCCCAATATTTTTCCTTGATGATTTCCCACTTGTCTTTATAAGTGCCGCCAATTTCATCCCATTCGTTTCTCAGTTTGTTCAATTCTGTTTCAACGACCTTAATATCCTTCTCTTTTTTAAGGTCATTGATTTGGTGAACGATCTGATTTTTAAGTGAAAAATTGGTTTTTAAATCGTGCTCCTTCAATTCTTTGTAAATACCAATGTTGTAGTTGAAGGTTTCACTGAGTTTACTGTACTCGTTCTGAAGGTCGTGGTACTTGTCCCTGGGAACCTCTCCTACCGCTTTCCAGTCTTCACGGATTTGTTTGATTCTCTCAAACGCTTTACCGATATGTTCCTCATTTTGTATGAGGTCACGGAAGTCCTCAATGACTTTCTTTTTGGCTTCATAATTGGCTTTCTCCGTTTCTTTCTTTTGTTGGAGAAGTGCGTCTCTTTTGGATTTGTAGGTATTGATCAGATTGTCCAGCTCCTCGATTAAAGCGGAGTCTACAGCAGGTTTGACCACTGCCTCAGCCACAATCTCTGCATTAGCTGCTTCTGCTTGAGCTTCTTCATTCTGCGTGTCGCCCAGAGCTTTAGCAGAGTCGCTAGCAGAAGCACTGGTTTCTTCCTCTGTACTGGTTTCTTTTTCAGCTTTTTCAAGACTTTTTTTATAGGCTTTGAAGGAGATGTCAATTTGCTTAACCGTTTCTCTGTGTTGCAAAATGTCTTCCTCAGCCAAAAAGGCTTTCAATTGTTCAATGTGTGTACTTAAGTCCATTAGAGTTAAATGTCGTTGTAATTATTTCTTCTTAAATGCGTTGATGGCATTTACAGTAAAATCTGAGAGCACAAGTTCACCGCTCATAGCAGCTCTTTCTGCCAATAACTCATCCCAATGTTCAGTGCCTTCCCAGAAAATTTGTTTTAACAAGCGCATGGCTTCCGGGTTTGATTTGGCCAGTTTTTCAGCGTGAGCCATCAAGGCCTCATCCATGTCTTCGGTTTCCTCAAACACTTCAGCGTATAAGCCTTTCTCTCTAGCCCATTGAGCCGGATACCAATCGGTTGCATTAATCGCCATCATGCTCATTGCAGAGGTGCCCACTTTTCTTTCCACTGCAGGACCTACGACAAATGGACCAATTCCTACGGCCAATTCACTGAGTTTAACGGATGCATGAGTTGTGGCATAGCAAAAATCTACCGCACTCGCCATACCAACACCTCCACCAACAGCTTTGCCATGCACCCTTCCCAGAATGAATTTAGGGCATTTTCTAGCGGCGTTAATGACATTGGCAAACCCAGAGAAGAATTTCTTCCCAGTATCAATATCCTTAATCGAAATCAATTCATCAAAACTCGCCCCTGCGCAAAACGCACGTTCACCAGATGATTTCAAAATGATCACTTTTACAGCATCATCTTGCCCCATTGCCGAAATGGTATCGGCCAGTTTAGCCAATAGTTTTCCGGGCAAAGAATTGCTCATTGGATGATAAAACTCAATGGTGGCTATGCCACTCTCAGATATGTTGGTTGATACGTCTCCCTGGTCTACGATATTTTGCTCCATTTTTCAGATTTTACCTCAAAGTTAAAACTTAAGGCTTAAACCTGCTAAAAAGTTTATTCCGGCTTGCGGATAGTAGAAATTTTCCTGAATTCGGTCTCCAAAAATGTAGCCATATGTATATCCGTTCGAACTGTATTCTGTGTTAAATACATTGTTTACGAGAACATTGATTCCCAATTCTTTAAACCCCTTGAGACTGGTTTTGTAAGACAAGCGCACATCATTTACTAGGTAAGCCTCAATTTTTCTGTCTTCAGAAGACGTATTGTCCAAGTATTGATCAGATACATACTTGGTGTTGAAAGCCACTTCAAAGCCCTCAACTGGCTCGTAGATGAACTGATTGGCCGCTATGACGGCTGGTGAAAAAGAAATATCGGTATCCGTAAATTCTGTTTCAATCACATCAAACCCTGTGGTATAATCGTAAACCACATCTGTATAAGATTCAATCTTGTTTTGGCTCAAGGTTAAATTACCCTGCCATTTGAATTTGTTGAATGGTTGAACTGCAAAATACAATTCAATTCCTCTTCTGTAACTGTCATCCACATTGGTTCTAATGGCAGAACCTACATCATTCAATGCACCGGTTAATACCAATTGGTTTTTGTACATCATGTAATATAAGTTGGCGCCCGCCATCACCTTTCTAGATTTAAACGTATAACTCAATTCTCCATCGTAGAGAGACTCGTGTCCGGGAACTTGCCCTGGTTGTGCATCAATAAAATCGTTTCTGACCGGTTCTCTGTTGGCGACGGAAAAAGACCCAGCAATTTTGTGACGAGAGTTAAAGGCATATGATAATCCCGCTTTAGGATTGAAGAATGCAAATGAGGTATCCACATCAATGGTTCTTTGATCACTATCGATTCCTGTAGCACTATAACTAATATTTCTGAGTTGAAGGTCACCGTAAAATTTTAGTCCCTCCATGATCCAAACGCTTCCTTTCAGATACACATTCATATCAGTTTTTATTGCAGTATTGTCGTAGTAACGGTCATAAATCATCCCGTCAGGCGCATATTGTGCCCAGATGACCTCTCCAAAATGATCGCCTTCGTACTTACTCCACGCACCTCCTAAAATCAGGTCGACTCTAGTTTTGGAATAGTTGAAGTTGAAAATGGAACCGTAGAATTGATTATCTAACCAACGTCTTCTAACCAAATCGGTCTGGTCAACCGTGAAAGTGGTGTCTCCAGCTACATTGAAAAACAAGGTGTCTGAAGGATTCAGCGGATTTAAAATTAAGGTAGTGTCTCCAGGGTTTACAAACTCTATTGGCTGATAGCCATAGTCGGCAATGTCATCATTCCTCCTAAATTGTTCAAAATAACCCCTGCCATATGTGTAGAACCCGCTGACTTTAAGTTTTAAATTTTTATTCAAGGCATGGGATACATGTAACTGATAGTGATCTTGATTGTAATTATCCACCTCATCTTCATAGGTGTAGTAGTTGTAAGTTCTTCCAGAGTTGAACAAGTTCGTTGAATCTTCCGGTGTGTCATAAGATCCCTGGTTGTTGTAGTAGTGCTCGGTCAATTTGTCTCTGTCACCTGTCAGTACGGCTTCAGGTACGCCCCACCACGATTGATAGGTTCGTTCTTTTCCGGCAAAGGTAATGGCTTGCACACTGGTTCTATCTCCGTAGTAACCACCCGACAAATAATATGACCTTAGATCAGAAGTAGCCCGGTCAACAAAACCGTCAGAAAAAATACCGCTCAGTCTGCCGTCAAACGACCAATGATCATTTAATAAACCAGTACCAAACATGGCAGTATGTTTTCTGGTGTTGAAAGAACCAAATGAGTTGTTCAATTCTCCGTACGCTGAGTCTTGATAAGTTTGGGTAATGATGTTGATGCTAGCCCCAAATGCCCCCGCACCGTTAGTTGACGTACCCACACCTCTTTGAATCTCTATTTTATCAACAGATGAAGCCAGGTCAGGTGTGTTCACCCAGAAAACACCTTGCGATTCCATATCGTTGACAGGAACCCCATTGAAAGTCACGTTAATTCTGGTAGCATCCGATCCTCTGATTCTAAGCCCTGTATAGCCAACACCCGCACCTGCATCCGTGGTCATTACCAATGAAGGTGTATATTGTAGAAGAACAGGAATGTCCTGCCCAAGATTCCTTTTTCTTAAAGAAACCATGTCGACATTGGTATGTGCTACAGGTGCATCTACAGCCTTCAAAGAAATACCAGTAACGGATAAAGCATCCAATAGTTTATCTTCGAGACTAACGTTGACCAATATGTCATCTGTACTGATGCTTGCGATTTCTTTTTTCGTTTGATGATAAATAGATGAAATCGTAAGTGTATAGTCTCCAGGTGGAACTTTGGCAAGCATGAACTTACCGAAGAAATTCGTTGTGGTATTCAATTGGGAACCTTCCAATTGGATTCTGGCATTAACTACAGGTGAACCACCTTGGTCGACAACCAGTCCATAAATATTTGCCTGGGTCATACCTGACAAAGCGTAAAGGCACATTAGGCCCGTCATTAATAAATTTTTCATTTGATATTTTTAATTGCAGCGCACCACAGGGGTATGTGGATTGCTTAAAACAATTAATTCACTCCTCCCTTACCAGAATTACCTGGCCAGGTTCTATGGGTATAATCTCAGCCCGATTTTTTTGGGGCACCCCGATTGAGACGCGGCGAAATTATTAAATATTTTCCCGAATAAAAACCAAAGCGTCACTAAATCTTTTTTCTTTTTTCCCGGAGACGATTTTGAAGGGGATTTTGAGTTGTTCAATCTCCTGAAGGTATAGTTGAAACAGACGGTCCCTATCTTCAGGATTTTCTCTCAACGGATCTGGCTCCCAGGGGATATCGGGGGCACATAAAATATACAGATCGGGCAATTGCTTTTGAAAGTTTTCAGTAGTAAATGGATCGACTTTATTGTATTTGTCTTGTCCCCAAATTTTGAGGGTGAGCAGGTCGGTATCAGAAATAATGAGTTCGTTATTTTGTCTGGCTTCACTGATGTTCGTGTGTTGAAGCCGGCTAATTTTGCTCAGATCATCCCAGGTATAAGGTCTGTCAGGCGCGTTCAAGTAGTCTCTGACATGCTCTTTTACCAGTGTTGCGTTGAGCGCTGATGACAATTGATTGGCCAAGGTAGTTTTGCCAGATCCACTCAGTCCAGTCATCCAGACCACACGAGAATTTTGAGAAAGAAAATTTTCTTTCTCCTCTCGAGAGATGACCTCATCGAAAACGCTAAACACGTTG
>JAUILH010000041.1 GCA_030433115.1 Bacteroidia bacterium
GCTCAACGAAAGCGAGCAAAAAAAAGGCTTAAAACCATGGCAACTCAAAATCCATGAGATTATTTATGAGGCGGATACTTTCTATGGCAAACTGTTTGACGTAGCCCTATTGATAGCGATTATGCTGAGTATAGTTGCCGTGATGCTAGAAAGTGTTCCGAGCATCCAACTTAAACATGGTGAGGAACTCAGAGTGATCGAATATGTGTTTACTGCATTTTTCACCTTAGAGTATTTCTTTAGAATCATTTCCATAAAAAAACCTTTAAAATATGTGTTCAGTTTTTATGGAATCATCGACCTTTTATCGATTCTTCCAACTTACTTAGGCTTTTTCTTCAGTGGCTACCACCAACTATCGGTACTCAGAGCTTTCAGATTAATCAGAGTTTTCAGGGTTTTCAAACTGGGACGTTACTTATCACAAGGTGCCGTTATTGGTGAAGCACTAAAGGCGAGTCGACCAAAGATCATTGTCTTCTTATTGGTTGTTATGGTGCTTTGTTTGGTTTGTGGCACAAGCATGTATCTCATTGAATCACCTGAAAGTGGATTTACCAGTATTCCAAGGAGCATCTATTGGACCATTGTTACGCTCACTACAGTAGGCTATGGCGACATTTCTCCTCAAACACCTCTTGGACAAACTTTGGCTTCCATCATCATGATTATGGGGTACGTAATCATCGCAGTGCCCACAGGAATTGTAGGGGTTGAGTTGAGTAAAAACGCTCCTGATCACATGCTATCTACACAGGCTTGCCCAAGCTGCTCCAGAGAAGGACACGATAAAGATGCAAAGCATTGTAAATATTGCGGGGAAGAATTGTGATGCTATTTCACCTTCAAAGTCTTACCAACTTGAAGCGTGGTTGATTCACTGATGCCATTGAGGCGGCACAAATTAGACACCGTTGTTCCATACATTCTGGAAATCTTCCACAAACTGTCACCTGACCTAATTCTGTGATATCTACCAGTTGACGCGTAGGTTTTATTCGGTTTGGCTTGTCGAAAAGCAATTGCCCCCTTGTTTCTTCTGAAATCTTCCGCCTTCATTACCAAATTACAATCTTTCAAAGTCCTGTTCTTGAAATCAAAAATTTCCTCCGGGTTGATAGATGCATCATAAAATCTGGTTTCGAAATGCAAATGCGCCCCATAAGCGTGTCCTGTAGCTCCGCCCAGGCCGAGTGTCTGTCCTGCCACCACATATTGATTTGGCGTTACCAGTAATTTGGACATATGTGCGTAATAAGTTTCCAAACCATTGTAATGTCTCACAATTACCAAATTTCCATAACCATGCGTATTATACTTGGCATACCTCACTTTACCACTAAACGCTGCCACAATGGTGTCTCCGGTTCTCAGATCTAAATCCACCCCGTGATGCCAACGTCCACCTCTGTGCTTATAGCTAGATGTCAATACACCTGGAACCGGAATGGCAAAATTTGGATGCAAACTATCTGTCACACAAATCCAAATAGAATCCTTCATATTCATCAAGGTGGTGTTGTTCTGATTAGAGAAGCACATGTTATTGTCCCAATAAGTCTTCAATTGAAGGCTTGTATCTTCCGTGATCATTTCATGAAGTTCCTTATTCAGAATTCCATCAAACAACATGTCTTCAAGGTATTGCCATTTGTTATTCGAGAATATGACCACTTCTCTTCCTCCACTCATCACCGTATCTACCGGGAAAGGTTCAGAGGCTTCACTCGTTTGTGCATTCAAAACTGAAGACACAAATAACAAACTGATGATGGCTACAAATTGTCTCATAACGGTGTGCAAATATACGACATCCTTAACAAACGGATATTTGACATGACATAAGACTTGGTCAACAAGCTATTTGGCGGGGTCAAACGTACAGGTGTACACGAAAGCGGGCGGGAAGTTCAAAAGGCTGAAATTATAGTTGACTTTATCGAATTTGGACTTCAACAATTTAAGTGCATTCAACGAGTACTGAAACTGCAAATAGGTGCCATTTTTGTTCAATGCAGCTACCGATTCATCCAAAATTTTATTCTTAAGCTCTTTCGGAAAAACTGTGTATGGCAAAGACGACACCACGTACTGGCAGGTTTCAAGTCCACACTCTTTCATATACTTTGTAATGTGCTCGGCAGAATCCTCTACCAAAATCAAACGTTCGTCTTTGATCTTTTCTCTTATGATATCACAAAAAGGACCATTGGTTTCGAAAGCCAGTAACTTGGCATCTGGCTTCATGCGTTCTAACAAGAGTTTCGTAAACACACCATTTCCGGGTCCCAACTCAATGATAAGGTCAGCCTTGTCGAAATCGATTTTAGAACAGATTTTTCTTCCCAGTGACTTTGAACTTGGTGCCAGGGCACCTACTTCACGACTATCTTTAAAAAATTGTGATAAATAAGATTTTTTAGCCATAGGTCGACAAATATATGAATTACATTTGATGCACGGAGCTATGCTACATCTTCAGAACATAAAATTCAGGTATCACAAGAACTGGATCGTCAATGGCGTCAGTACGAAACTTGAAACCGGTAATTTTGTGGGAATTATTGGTCCAAATGGTTCCGGAAAAACTACTCTGCTTAAGTGCATTTACGGCATCCTTAACCTGGATCATGGAAAAGTTAAACTGAATGAAAGAAAAGTGCTCGGTCCTTCAGAAAGTTTGATTCCCGGAGACCGTAGAATGCGTTTGGTATCTCAGGATTCAAAGGTCTCTGAATTCATGTCAGTTTGGGACAACCTGGAAGCCCGCTATGAATTGAAAAGCAAGCAATACATTAAGGAACGTAATCGCTACTTATTGGAGTTTACGGGACTAAAAAAACAGAAAAACCTCAAACCACATGAGCTTTCCGGGGGACAAAAACAACGATTGGCGCTTGCTTGTGCTTTGGTTGAAATGCCTGAAATCTTGTTGCTAGATGAGCCTTTTAGTCAAATTGATGTAGCCGGCACCTTTGATTTACTTGGCAAACTCAATCAATTAAGAAAGGACCAGAATCTGACTATATTAATGACCAGTCATGATCCGGATTTCATCCTATCTTTTTCGGACATTTGTTGGGTAATGAACAAAGGAAAGATTATTCAAAAAGGAACACCACAGGAGATTCATTTTCATCCTAAAAATGAGATAGTTGCAGGATTAACCGGTGTATTTTCATGTATTGACGACACCATACTAAGACCTTCTCAGATAAAAATAAGTACCAAAAAAGGGCTAAAAGTGATGATTGATGGTTGTTATTTGATGAGAGACCATCACTTGATCCAGGCATCCAATAATGACGGACAATTCTATGTCAAGTCGAAAAAGTCCTTAACAATTGGTGACATGATTTATCTCGAAAAGAAGTAGAAATTTACTTGCTTCCTCCCTTCATTTCTTCGATCCTTTTTGCCTTTTGCATGGGGTTTTCGCGAGTTCCTTGTCCGTATCTACCACCTCTCTGCTTGAACATCTGGAATTTGGTTGGGACCATTCGGGCTGGCCAGAAGTTGTTGTTTAAATCACAATCAGCAGTTTCTACAAAGGGATCTAATGTCACACCCGTTACTTCCTTCTTAAAGAAGAATACCTTTGAGACTTCTTCATTATTTCTTTGCCAAATTTGAGCTGGAATTCTCTGAACCTCTGTGGAGCCGTCTGCAAATGTAAATTCAAGAATAACGGGCATCACCAATCCTCCAATATTTCTAAGGTCGATTTGGTAATAATTGTAATCACTTTTTAACAAGGCTTTTTCATCCTCAGTAAGTGACGACAAGAAACGATCATATTGTTTCTGATCTAAAATGGTCGTTGCAAAAGGATCGTAGCTCGTGTAAAAATCGTCAATCGAAGGATCTCTTTCGTTTTCTGTCTCCTTAATGTCCTCCAGATTACGTTGATCACCAATGAAGCGTTTTCCGGGTGATTTTGCATCCTGGTCTTTGGCAAAAGCTTTTTCTACTTCCGGATCTCCCGAATTAATTTTGAAGTGCTGAATATTGTCAATTGCTATATCACAGTGATCTGTTGTGTAAAACCAACCTCTCCAAAACCAGTCCAAATCTACACCAGAGGCGTCTTCCATTGTTCGGAATAAATCAGCTGGTGTTGGGTGTTTGAACATCCATCTGCGTGCATAAGTTTTGAAAGCATGGTCGAACAGCTCTCTTCCCATCACGGTTTCTCTCAAAATATTCAATGCTGTGGCTGGTTTTCCATAAGCGTTATTTCCAAATTGTAAAATAGATTCGGAGTTAGTCATGATGGGAGAAATGTATGATTTGTCACCCCCCATGTAATCCACGATTTTGTAGGCCGGACCTCTTGAAGACGGATAACCTCTCTCCCACTCCTGCTCGGTTAAATATTGCAAGAAAGTGTTGAGCCCCTCATCCATCCAGGTCCATTGACGTTCGTCAGAATTCACAATCATCGGAAAATAATTGTGTCCAACTTCATGAATGATTACACCCAACATACCATATTTAGTTCTTTCAGAATAGGTACCATCTGGTTCAGGTCTTCCTCCATTAAAACAAATCATCGGATACTCCATACCAATACTTTTGGAGTGAACCGATATGGCTACCGGATACGGGTAATCAAATGTATACTTAGAGTAAGTTTTTAGAGTATGTGCAACCACTTTGGTCGAATACCTTTCCCACAAGGGATTGCCTTCTTTTGGATAAAAGCTCATGGCCAAAACATCTTTCTCTTCCTGCTTCACAGTCATGGCGTCCCAAATGAACTTTCTCGAGCTTGCAAATCCAAAATCTCTGACATTTTGCGCCTTAAAATTCCAGGTTTTCTTACCAGAAGCTTTCTTCGCTTCCGCTTCTCTGGCCTCATCCTCAGTGACAATGAATACTGGCGTCTTAGTTTCACTTTTTGCCTTGGCCAATCGGTTTCTTTGTGTAGAACTCAGCACACTGTTCGCATTTTGAAGCACACCTGTAGAAGCGACCACGTGATCAGATGGCACCGTGATACTCACGTCATAGTCTCCAAAAGTCAATGCAAATTCTCCCGAGCCCAAAAACTGCTTATTCTGCCAGCCTTCCACTTCATTGTAGACAGCCATTCTAGGATAAAATTGAGCGATGGTGTACAAGTAATTATCCTCATCTTCAAAATACTCGTAACCAGATCGTCCACCAATTTCCATTCTGTTATTGATATTGTACCACCACTTTACTTTAAAAGTATAGCTCTGCCCGGATTGCAATGGTTTCTGCAAATCAATTCTGAGCATGGTTTTATTGATTGTGTAGTTAATGTCTTTGTTCGACTTGTCCTTGACGTATTCAATTTTGAAGCCGCCATCAAACTCATTGTGCAGTCTTTTTAACTCTCTAAACGACACGCTCTCGTTGATATCTGAGGTTCTGATTTTTTTAGAATCTGAATCCTTTGCGCGCATATTCTGGTCTAACTGAAGCCATAAATAATCTAATCTATCCGGAGAATTATTGATGTAAGTGACCGTTTCTTCTCCTCTCAGAATCTGTTTCTCATCATCCAACTCCAATTTCATCACATAATTGGCCTGCTGCTGATAATATTCATGTCCGGGTGCGCCACTCGCCGTCCTGTACACATTGGGCGTAGCCAGCTCTTCCTTGAGTTGTTTAAACTTGTTGGTAGATTGCGCCATAGCGCCTCCAACCATCATTAAAGTAGTTAAAGATAAGAGTAGTTTAGTCATCTTTATTTTTAGTGCTATATATGATTCCGGAAGACCTCTGCTTAGTACATACCAATGCACGAGATGTCCCATTAATTTTCAAATGATTATGATTCTGCTGTTTTGGAAATTGATCCATCAAGAGCGTGTTCCTGATCTTAATTTCTTCTATTTGTGTCCCGGGAATCAGGGGAAATTCGACATATACCCACAGTTCGTCATCATTACTAATTTCTTTTCCAATCAAATTCGGGCTTAAGCCTTTTCCATTTACTTCTAAAGACAATTCACTCAGAATATACTTGAATAGAATGGCATCCGCCTTGGGAGATTCATTGGATTCTCCCAAATGAAGGTTATCAAATCCCATGTCTTCAACCACTGCTTCATAATCGTGTGCCGTGAGTTTAATGGCCACTTCAAAAGTATGGGACTCCTTGTTGTAATCAATCTTGGCTATGCTCAAATAAAACTCATGAGCCAGAGCCATTGGATTCATTAAAAATAACAACGATATAATTCCCAAAAATTTTGACACGGTCACCAAAAATAGTTGTTTTAACAACAATTGCACTACTATTTTAGACCAAAAGTCTTTTGAAAGACACGAGTTCTTCTGTACAGACCGCCAATTGAAACGTGAAATAGTGTACCTTTGTCGCTCATAATGGAACAAATTTTGTTTCTGTATGTTATTAGGTAATGGATAAAGAATTTGATAATCTTATCAGCAGTGCATCTCAGGATGAGGAGTTAGATCATGTTGGAGACAACCACATTGGGACGTCTAAAGAAACGCCATTAAGAGAAGATGCTTTCTCAATGTCGGACGAAGACAAAATGCAAAAAATTCAAGGGCATTTTAAGGAAATCATGGAGACTCTGGGGCTGGATTTGACTGATGATAGTTTGAGGGGAACGCCGAAACGAGTGGCTAAAATGTTTGTGAATGAAATTTTTGGAGGCTTAAATCCTGAAAAAGCACCAAGCACCTCCACGTTTAGCAATAAATACGGCTATGAAGAAATGCTGGTAGAAAAAAACATCACAGTTTATTCTACCTGTGAGCATCATTTTTTACCAATTGTTGGCAAAGCTCATGTGGCTTATTTCTCCAACGGAAATGTGATTGGTTTATCAAAAATGAACCGAATCGTTGATCATTATGCCAAGCGACCACAAGTTCAAGAGCGTTTAACGATTCAAATTGTAGAACACTTGCAAAAGGCTCTTGGAACTGAAGATGTTGCCTGTATTATGGATGCTAAACACCTCTGCGTCAATTCAAGAGGTATCCGCGACATTCAGAGCAGTACCGTGACTGCCGAATTCGGTGGGAAATTTAAAAATCCTGAAGTTCGCAAAGAATTGATGGATTATATTAAATTAGAGCTCGGTAAAGAAAACATCTAAACATGGCATTATTTGAGGACCACGATTTATTGGTCTACAATACTCTCAAAGGAGATAAGGAAAAGTTTGAAGCGATTAATTCACCCAATGTAGGGATGTACGTTTGTGGACCGACGGTTTATAGTAATGTACACCTGGGAAATTGCCGCACTTTTATCTCTTTTGACATGGTGTATCGCTACCTGATGCATTTGGGATATAAGGTGCGCTATGTCAGAAACATTACAGACGCTGGTCACCTGGAAAATGATGCCGATGAAGGTGAAGACAAAATTGCCAAAAAAGCCCGCCTGGAAGAATTGGAACCAATGGAAATTGTGCAACATTATACTGTTGATTTCAGAAATGTTATGGCACAATTCAATGCACTTCCTCCAAGCATAGAACCTACCGCTACCGGACACATCATTGAACAAATTGAGATGATCGAAAAGATCATAGACAATGGTTTGGCCTATGAGGCAAATGGGTCCGTTTATTTTGATGTGGCAGCCTACAATAAAGACCATAACTATGGAGAATTGTCGGGAAGAGACATTGAGGAATTGATAGCAGATGCTGGTACCCGAGAATTACAAGGTCAATCCGAGAAAAAGGACCCAAGAGATTTTGCCTTGTGGAAAAAAGCCTCTCCCATGCACATTATGAGATGGCCTTCTCCATGGAGCATTGGCTTTCCCGGATGGCACCTGGAGTGCTCTGTAATGAGTACGAAATATTTGGGAGATCGATTTGACATTCATGGTGGTGGAATGGATTTGAAGTTCCCGCATCACGAGTGCGAAATTGCTCAGAATGTGGGCGCTTGTGGTTGTGCCCCGGTTAAATACTGGCTGCACGCAAATATGCTGACCTTAAATGGTAAGCGTATGTCCAAGTCGACAGGAAATTCTCTCTTACCTGAAGAACTTTTCTCAGGGAATAATGACTTATTAAATAAGGCTTACCACCCTATTGTTGTGAGATTCTTCATGATGCAGGCACATTACCGCAGCACACTGGATTTTTCAAGTGATGCATTGCAAGCTTCTGAAAAAGGATTTCAAAAATTGATGGCTGGTTTTAGCTCCCTGAAAGATTTGCAAACCACAAACAATTCTTCATTTGACGTGGATGCCATTATCCAAAGCTTCTATAAGGCGATGGGAGACGATTTCAACACACCGATTCTTATTGCCAATCTGTTTGAAGCGGTCAAGCACATTAATCTGGTAAAAGATGGAAAAGAAACCATCTCCGCTTCCGACAAGCAAAAATTAGAAGCTGAAATGAGTGCTTTCATATTTAACGTACTTGGTTTAAGGGATACTGATTCAGAAACTTCCGGAGACTCAGATGCGCTGGATACAGCAATTCAAATGCTTATTGACATGAGAAATCAGGCTAAAATTGATAAAAACTATGCTTTGGCTGATGAGATTCGCGATAAGTTAGCAGCTGGTGGAATTCAATTAATGGATGGTAAAGACGGAACTACTTTTTCTGTAAATTAGTGAAGTGAAAACATTAGTTCTCCTGCCTCTTTTTTTATCCATCTGCCTCTGTGCGCAGGATACGCTCGACTATGAGGGACATGAACCCGTTGCAGGACTGTCTTATGACGATCGTGGGAATGATGCTTTTCGCATGGTATTTTATAACGTAGAGAATCTTTTCGACTGGGAAGATGATTCTTTGACAAGAGACGAGTCATTCACTCCGGATGGTGACAATCACTGGAATCCGAAACGGTTTTGGGAAAAACAACGAAAAATTGCTCAGACTTTACTGGCGACTGGTGGATGGGATGCCCCAGACATCATTGGTTTGTGCGAGCTTGAGAACAGATACGTGCTTGAAGAACTCACTCAAAAAACAGCTTTGAGAGAATTGGATTATCAAATTGTCCATGAAGAATCCAGCGACGGTCGTGGAATTGATGTGGGGCTCATTTACAGACCCGACAAATTTGAACTACTCCACTACCATTATATTAGAATCAAATTTGATGAAGAAGACGCCCGACCAACCAGAGATATTCTATATGTGAAAGGCATTGGCGTTGGCGCAGATACCTTACACATTTTCGTGAATCACTGGCCAAGTCGTTTTGGAGGTCACCTGGTTACCGATCCTAAGAGAATGCGGGCTGCTGAGACCGTCAGGGCCACGGTAGATTCAATTTTCTCAGTGGTTCCATCTGCCAACATTGTTATTACTGGCGACTTCAATGATCATCCTGAGGATAAATCTATAGTAGAGGGGCTGGATGCCAAACATAAACTGGAAGACCTCCAGCAGAACGAGTTATTCAACCTCATGCATGAAAAAATGCACAAAGAGGGCACGCACAAATTCCAGGGAGAATGGGGTGTTTTGGATATGTGGATCGTTTCAGACGGTTTAATGACTGGTAAATATGGCTTCAAAGTTCAGGAAAATGGCGCGACAATTTTCAAAGCACCATGGCTCTTAATGAAAGAAGAAGTACATTTGGGCCATCGCCCTTTCAGAACGTACCAGGGGCCAAAATATATTGGTGGATACAGCGATCATTTGCCCATCATATTAGATTTAAAAGTGACGAAATGATATTATCGGGAAAAGAGATAGAGAAGCAATTAAATGAGAACATTTTTATTGAACCATTTAATAAAAAACAACTCAATCCAAACAGCTATAACCTGAGGCTGTTCAATGAACTATTGACCTACGACAATGATGTGTTGGACATGAAAAACCCGAATCCAACGACCAGAATCACCATTCCTGAAGAAGGCCTTTTGCTCGAACCAAACAAATTGTATCTGGGTAGAACCATTGAGCACACAAGAACTGAAGAATTTGTGCCAATGCTTGAGGGACGTTCTTCAATTGGAAGATTGGGCTTGTTTATTCACGTGACAGCTGGTTTTGGAGACGTTGGTTTTAGCGGCTTCTGGACACTTGAGATTTTCTGTGTGCAACCCATAAGAATTTACCCTGAAGTAGAAATTTGTCAAATCTTTTACCACTCTATTCAAGGAGATTTTGAAAAGTACAAAAGTGGCAAATATCAAAACAACGCCGGCATTCAGCCAAGTTTACTCTACAAAGATTTTGCTTAGGAAAATCGCCATATTCATTGCCCTGATTCCTGTCAGATTTTATCAATGGTGTATCTCTCCTCTTCTTGGACCTTCTTGCAGACATGAACCTACCTGCTCGCAATACATGGTAGAAGCCATTAAAGAATGGGGTATTTTTAAAGGTTGGTGGTTAGGCATGAAACGATTGAGTAAATGCCACCCCTGGGGATCTTTTGGCCCCGATCCGGTGCCCAGGAAATGTGATCATCCAGAAAAATAATGACCTGATGAAAGCAGATGAATTATATCAGAAGATTGGAGAAGATTTAGCCACAGAAAATGGTGTTATCGCTTCACAGATGTTCGGAAAACCATGCTTAAAACATAATAACAAAGCGTTTGCGGCCTTCTTCAAAGGACACATGGTTTTTAAGTTGGGCAAAGAAAATATGGCAGAGTTGAAAACTAAGTATCCCGCTTCAGTCAATTGGGACCCTTCAGGGAAAAACAGACCTATGAAGGACTGGCTTCAGGTATCGTTTGAATATCATGATGACTGGAAAGATTTGGCTATTCGGGCTATGGATTTTGTGAATTGATAAAATGAGTAAACTAATAATCGTACTTACAGCCCTGATCTTAAAGAGTTGTGCCCCCCAGGATAAACAAACAAAAAAATCGATTGAACAAGAAAGGTCCCTAAAAGATGAGGTCGAGACCAGATTTGAACTATCTGGGTATAATGAAGCCTTGGGACTAATATTTATATATAACAACCAGCTGATGGCTGAGATTAAAGTCAACAATGAGGTAATTTCCAATTCTCTCAGCGATCCTATTTCACAGACTTTCAAATCGAACTACTACTTCTTAAACGACACATTAGTGATTGATGGAGCATTTGGTCTTTGGGGTGGCACAGGTTTCTCAATCAAAATAGCCGATAACGATACAAATGTCTATCACCTTGTTGCTGCCGACGAATTTCCAATATATGCATACTCCAGAAACGACTCCATGCGATATCGACTTGATGTTCCGTGTTCAAGCTCATATATCCAATTGGAAGGACAAGCATTAAAAAACGATACTAATTTTATATATGGTTACGTGGAATTTAATAGCAATGAGTATTTCCAAATTATCAATGATTCCATATCATCTATTGAAAGTAAATTCAAAGTCTATTTTAAGTCGGCTTATCTTGACCTCAAAAAACTAAACTTAGATTAATCAATAATGGCAAACAACAAACTCCTCATTAACGAACGGCAAACGGACCTGGGCAATTTCATGGTGGGAAGACTCCTTCCTTTCAGAAAAAAACGACAGGTAGGTCCCTTCACTTTTATAGACCATATGGGACCTGCTACTCTTGGAAACGGTAAGTACGTTGATGTCGACCAACACCCACATATTGGTTTGAGCACACTCACCTATTTATTTGAAGGTGACATTGAGCATAAAGACAGTTTGGGCAGTCATCAGCTTATCGCACCGGGAGACGTGGGTTTCATGACAGCGGGAAACGGTGTCACACATACTGAAAGAACGCCTCAGCATAGAAGAGGAACTGATACTTTTGTGATGCATGGCTATCAAATTTGGGTCGCCTTACCAGCAGAAAAAGAACAGATGGCTCCTGGGTTCGACTATTTCCCCGCAGATACGATTCCTACCTGGGAGACAACTGATATTCGATTCAAACTGGTGGCTGGAAACGCCTTCGGAAAGTCTGCTCCACTTCAAGGTTACTCTCCCCTATTTATGGTCGACATCTTAGCAAAAAAAGAGACTTGCTTAAACCTAAAAGATCAACTGGAAGGAGAAGTGGCATTCGTTATTGTAAAAGGATCAATTTGTGAAGGAGGCGAAACAATTGAGGCCGGACAAATGCTCATCAGTAAAACCAATGAAGCATGTAAAATTCAGCTTGAAGCGGGTACTCAAGTACTGTTATTTGGTGGCCAACCGTTAGATTCTGAGGCTCTGCTCTTGTGGAATTTTGTCTCTCATGATAAGGCGCGTTTGAAAGAAGCTAAACAACGTTGGATTAACCGAGAATTTCCCAAAGTCCCCGGGGATGATACGTATATTGCGTTTCCGGGGGCATAAGAGTTAATGAGGCCGTAGAACGCTATAGTTCCCAGTGCGTCTTCAGATAATGTAGTATATTTATGTCACTCGCACACAATTATAACTGTGCCATGAAGATTCAGTACTACATAGTAATTGGAATTATTTCCATGATAATTATGGGAATGACCCTGACAGGCTGCCGCAAGGATATAGACCAACCCTTTTTGGAGCAGGAATTTAGTCTT
The DNA here is from genome assembly GCA_030433115.1 of Bacteroidia bacterium. GTDB lineage: Bacteria > Bacteroidota > Bacteroidia > Flavobacteriales_D > JAUILH01 > JAUILH01. Next base: position 12,481 of record JAUILH010000041.1, read on the forward strand.
GTTGATAAACTGGAAGGCAATTATACAGGTTATAAGTATCACAAGCTTGAGAATATTGATTGTCCTACCTGCATGCCACCATGCAATTTCACGTACACTTATGACACAATATTTGTCAATGTTCGAATAGATAAAATCAATGAAGACTCTATTCAATTAACAGATTTGACAGAAGACTATGCTACAAGATCTATTCCCATTGATTCAACATTAAACTACTCTGGAGGTGCTCCAAATCCAGCTCCAAGTGGTCATTACAACCTGTCCTTTCAAGGGGCAAACAATGACAGTTTAATACTCGATATACTGGCAGGTGGTGGCAATAATTGCTATGGTTCCTTCCATTATGGTGACTATGTGCTAGTAAAGAACTAAAATGCATTTCCTGTAAAGACTCCATAATTAATTGGACGAAGGAAGTTTACATGGTTTGGGGCACTCATCATTCAACAGTTGACACCGTTACACCCACCTTCTTAACAGAATAAACCGTACCTTACAATGACCCGAAAATGCGTGTTTATTTGATCCGGTACTTGTTCATATTGCTGCTGCTATTATTAAGTGTGCACACCGTCCTCTCTCAAGAGGTAGAAAAGGGATTCATAGATTTGAAGAATGGCGCGGCGATTTTGAGCAAATAGATGATGTATGTGTCATTGGAATTGAAATGTGAATTGTGGATTTTATTGACTTTGAGCATCTGTAAAAAAAGCACCACTATGACCAAATTATATCTCCTTATTGGATTGATGAGCACACTGATTCAATTAACAGGTAATGCTCAAGATTCAACTGCAGTGGACAATTGCGCTCAATTGGACTGGGAGGGGCGAACAGACATTCCCATGCTATATGTTGTGGCTCGATACCCTAAACCATCGCAGGATGAAATTTATAGACTTGAACGACATACTGAGCGCAATGAGCCGACGGCTGGTGCATACACTCGCATAGATACCAGCAGACTCCCCGGAGAAACCACTCACTTTTTAAAGTACTTGAATAAACAAATCAAGTACCCTAAAATAGCGATAGAAATGGCTATTCAAGGCAAGGTTTTCTTCACTTTTGAAGTAGATTCTGAAGGGTATACCAGAAATTTCCAGATCAAGCGGGGGCTTGCAAAATTCATTGATCAGGAAGTCCATTCAGCTGTTATGAAAGCGCCTAAAATGGTATTCAAAGAAGGAGCACTCAAAGACAATGGCCTTCCGGAAGGATGCTACAGGATGGCTATCATCTTCAAACTTAACTAATGTTGGTTCACATTCAAACTCAAGCTCTTTTTCTCCAAAATGGCATTTAATTCAGTATTTGCAATTTGCCCAAGGTCATCCTGCTGGGGAACGATGAACTGCTCTGTTTTGATCAAACGTTGATTGAGGTCGTAGTGCTTCCATACCCCAATTTTCTGATGGTTCTTGTTCAATTGACCGATGGTTTTGATTACAAATCTGGTTTGATGGCTTGGATGAATGTCGTAAACGTGATCTAACAAGGACAAGCCTTGTGTGTAATCCAGTCTTAGGGCTACGTAATCCGATTCATTTTGCCCTAAAAAACGAATGACTTTATTGTTGGCGTATAAAACGTGAAGCGAATCAAAATCGTCATTGAGCACTAAATCATCAAATAAATATAAATCTTCCAAAATCCGGGATCCGAAATACTTGAAATCTGAAGCCAGAATTGACTTCACAGTCATTGTTTTATTCTCATCTAAAGAAGTGGGGGTCCATTGTTTATAATATGTCCACTCACCCAGTTTATGGTATTCAACCAAAGCGGGACTGTTGCTCTGAAAACTTTGAAATTGTTGAGGGAATGAATTTAGTCCAGGAATATGACGTCTTCTTTTTAAGAATCTGGAGTCTGATATTTGATTGCCCAAAGTAACTTCTCTTGAGGTGATTGATGCTGAATTTAAAGCAGTCAATTCAATATTTTGAAACCACAATAAATTTCCCGGATTGTATATTTTTTCGTGACCTGTTGCCAATAATACACCGTCATTATCATAGACCTTTGTTTTCACATGTACTGAATCCAATGGTACCCTCACCCATTTTAGACCGTTATATATATCGTAATTGATTTTGGTTATCGCTTCTCCATCTTTGAATAAGATTTCTTCAATAATCAGACCCTCTCTATCAAAACATTTACGAACACCGTTTAGCTTATCATCTCTCCAAATCTCAGTTCTGCACAACTTATCTGTTCCCTGATAATACTCTTTCCACTTCCCCGTTCGTTTACCATGCTCATAATACCCTTCTATCCATGGCAGGCTTTCACTGTAATTCTGAATCCATTTACCATGTAAAACACCTCTTCTGCCCTCTCCTGACAACCACACATGCTTTTTATCCTTGTCGAAATAACGGGTTTCTGCAATAGGTTTCTGTGGTATTTCATACTTATTAGGTAAAATCAAAGCGTCCGGCATATAGTAATCATAAGCACCTTGAATTAATTTAAGCTCTTCCATGGTAAATCCTGAAGCCTTTTGCCAGGCCGGTAGTGCCTTATCTTCAATATCTTTCACCCAAGCATAATTTTCGTTGGCCGCAATTCTCTGAGCGACCTCATCAAATCCCGTTTTCATCAAAAGATAGCCCACAGCACAATGCGTATTATGCTCATCAATAAACACTGGAATGCGCTCTTTTCTATAATAATTCATTGGGAACAACCCTGCTTGTCTGTATACATCTAATTCTTCAATTAATTTTAATCTTGATGCCAATTGATCCTCAGATAGATGATCTACGGAATTACTTTTTAAGACCTCCAGGACATGAGTTAAGTGGGTTTGAATGTATGCCTGATCCGATTGGAAATCAATACCAGGCTCATTGTTGAAATGATCGCTGTATTTTTTCCAATTAAAATTGAATTCGCACAATTGTTGGAATAAATCACTTGCCTGAACAAAGCTGCTCATTGAGAGGATAAAAAGAGTACTTACCAATGCTTTCATGATCTTTGATTTAGATTTAAGTTCAAAGATGTGAAGACTCCTTTCTGAAGAAAAGGTTCACTTGGTGAAGAGGCGATTTGACTGAGGGTAGCTATGCCAAATTCTCATCCGAACGCATATGCTTCAACTGTGATGCATAGAATACAATAAAAAGAAGCGTCACTGCTCCGTCGAATGTAGCTTGCCGCTCGGAAAAAGCATTCTGATGCACCATTAAAACTGGATAGAACACAATGAGAATATGTGACAGGCCATACATAAAAAAGCCCCGTTTTCTGAGCTTGTACATCTCACGAACGCCAAACAATCCCATAATGAACAAAGCCGCTATTGAAAGGTGGTGATTGATGTGGGCTTGCCTAAAAACTTGTTCAAATTCTTGTGCATAAACCAACATATCAGTTTGTCCTTCTGCCTGCTTAACCGCATTAAAAACATTGTCATCCGGATGGCTCATAGCGGAGTACAAACGAAAAAACACAGATGTAAATCCACTAATGGCACTCAAAATACAAAGTACCCTGAGGTATTTAGGATAAGGCTGATGTTTTTGGGGCTCGCTAGTCAAGGAAGGATCTGATATCGAATGTTTGAATAAACTTGAGCGCCCGGTCCATATCCGCGTGCTGATAACGATCGTTTTGCATAAAGCTCACCTCTTGTCTGAAAGCGGCGTGCAATTTCTCAATGATCTCAGAGCTTTTTGCCGGACGTCTGAATTCCAAGGCTTGAGCAGCATTCAGTAATTCGATGGCCAAAATTTTCTCAACATTGTTGACCACCCTGTATGCTTTGGTGGCGGCATTGGCTCCCATGCTTACATGATCTTCCTGCCCGTTTGAGGAATCAATGGTATCAACAGATGCCGGGGTACACAATTGCTTGTTTTGACTTACAATGCTTGCTGCCGTGTATTGAGGAATCATGTAACCAGAATTTAAGCCCGGTTCAGCTACCAGGAAAGCTGGCAGACCTCTTTCTCCGGCAAGCAACTTGTATACTCTTCTTTCTGAGATACTGCCAATTTCAGCCATTGAAATGGCTAAAAAATCTAGTGCCAGCGCCAATGGTTGACCATGGAAATTCCCCGCAGAAATGATCAAATCTTCATCCGGGAAAATTGTAGGATTATCGGTCACACTGTTGATTTCTCTCTCGAATACAGATCTAACGTAAGCCAATGCATCTTTGGAAGCACCATGGACCTGTGGCACACATCTAAATGAGTACGGATCTTGTACGTGTTCTTTTTTCGCTTGAATGATGTCACTGCCATCCAGGTAGCGCCTCATATTTTCGGCAGTCTTTAGCTGACCAGTGTGACCTCTTACTTCATGCACTTGTGGTGTAAAAGGCTCTGGTCTGCCATCAAAAGCTTCCAGACTCATGGCTGCCAGTAAATCCGCCCACAACATCAATTCCTCTGATTTCATTGTGCACCAAACACCATAGGCACTCATGAATTGTGTTCCGTTAAGCAGAGCCAGCCCTTCTTTGGATTTTAGCAACAAACCTTTGAGTCCTAATTCAGCATAAATGCTTTCTACCGGTCGAGTATTACCATTGAAGTCTGCATTGCCCTCCCCCAGTAAAGCCAGCGCCATGTGAGATAAGGGCGATAGATCACCACTTGCTCCCAAAGAACCTTGCTCAAAAATCTCCGGATAAATGTCTTGGTTATATAAGTACATCAGTCTGTCAATGGTCTCATAAGCGACCCCGGAGTTGCCATAAGACAGTCCTCTTACTTTCAATAAGAGCATGAGACGCACAATGTCGTTTGGAACCCGATCTCCAAAACCACACGCATGAGACCTCACCAAATTGGTTTGCAGCTGTTCTAACGAATCTGGCGCAATGGATGTATTACACAATGAACCAAAACCAGTATTGATACCATAAACCGGCTCTTCTCGTTCCACAATTTCTTTATCGAGATAGGTCCTACAGTAATCAACCTGAGTTTTGATGGCTTCAGACAAATCCAACTTTTCCTGAGAATTGACAAATTGCCTTAAATCGTCTAACGACCACCAAGAATTATCCATTTTCATACTCATCCTTTTAATCTTTTTAATAACTCGTCCCAACTCAAATCTTCCTGCTCACCGGTTTCAAGGTATTTGATTTTTGCCACGTTATCGGTCATTTCCTGACTTCCAATTAAGGCAACCATTGGAATCCCTTTATCATCCGCGTACTTCATTTGCTTTTTCATTTTGGCATTTGACGGATAGATTTCTGCATTGACTCCGGCATCTCTCAGTTCCTTGATTTTTTTCAGGCAAAAGTTCTGTTCTGCTTCACCAAAATTGACGAACATAATTTGAGTGGCATCTTGAGACAATTTCGGGAACAAGTCTAACTCATTCATGACGTCATAAATGCGATCTGCACCAAACGAAATCCCGACTCCCGACATGCCTTTCAATCCAAAAATACCGGTCAAATCATCATATCTGCCACCGCCACAAATACTACCTATGTTCAGGTTGTTGGCTTTAACCTCAAAAATGGCCCCGGTGTAATAATTGAGTCCGCGAGCCAAAGTTACGTCTAGCTCCAATTTGGCTTGTCTTAATCCGAGCACCTCAATTTGATCGAGGATGAACCTCAACTCTTCCACCCCTTTTTGCCCTATTTCGGACCCCTCGAGCATGGTTTGAATCTTATTCAAATTCTCCTGATTGTCTTGCCCGAAATGAAACAATGGCCTGATCTTTTCAATGGCATCTGCCGGAATGTTGCGTTCCGTGAGTTCCTTGACCACACCTTCTTCACCAATTTTGTCCAACTTATCAATCGCAACAGTCATGTCAATCAATTGATCACTGATGCCTGTAATCTCCGCAATTCCTGACAAGATTTTTCTGTTATTGATTTTGATCGTAAAATCGTCTAAACCTAAGGTCGACAATGCCTCATCATAAATCTGCACGAATTCCACTTCAAATAGAAGGGAATCACTGCCCACCACATCTGCATCACATTGAAAGAACTCCCTGTAGCGACCATTTTGGGGCTGATCAGCGCGCCAAACGTTTTGAATTTGATATCGTTTAAATGGAAAGTTCAAATCGTTCTGATGCTGCACTACGAATCGGGCAAATGGCACAGTTAAATCGTACCTCAAAGCTTCTTCTACCATTTTTAGATCGCCCGATTCCATCAACTTAGTTTGTTTTCGACCTCTTGGCATGATCTTAAAAATCAACCTATCCCCCTCTTCTCCATACTTCCCGAGTAATGTTTCGGTTTTCTCCATTGCAGGTGTCTCAATAGGTGCATAGCCAAATTTGACGAATACTGACTTTATTGTATTGAAAATGTGATTCCTACGCAACATTGTTTGCGGAAGAAAATCTCTGGTGCCTTTGGGTACAGATGGTTTTTGAGCCATGTTTTTAAGTTTGAGAATACAAAGCTAAAAGAAAAGAAATATCATTGACCCACTTCAAACTTGCGGAACTAAAGGATTTTTGCTTTTTTTGGAGTTCTAATGAAACACGCTGCAGCAAGAACATACATTCTGGACAAGTTAAAGGAGGAATTGGACAGTACCTTATTCTATCATTCCTATGACCATACCATAGATGTGATGCGTGCAGCAGCCGAATTGAGTGAATCCGAAAACGTATCTGCCGAAGACCGGGAATTATTGATCACCGCTGCTGCTTATCACGACAGTGGTTTTTTGGAGCAGTATAACGACAATGAGGAGATTGCATGTGAGTATGTGAGACAGTCTTTACCAGGGTTCGATTTTGAAGAAGAAGACATAGACAAAATCTGCAACATCATTATGGCTACGCGACATAATATTCAGCCAAGAAATTTGCTGGAAGAGATTATTTGTGATGCAGATCATGACTATTTAGGCAGGAAGGACTACAAGCGCATTGCTTCAAGTCTCTACAAAGAATTGGCTGAACATGGTTACAGTTACAATGAACGAGAATGGATAACCATGCAGATCAATTTCTTATCGAACAAGCATCAATACTATACTCAAAGCGCTAAGGATCTGAGAAATTCCATGAAGCAAAGGCATGTAGAGCGCTTGAAGGAGAAGTTGGTGTAGGCTTTCGGACTCGACTTGTTAATCCCCATTTGGTTCTCTCTTCTGAATAAATAACCCGTTCCACGTTGGACAAGTCTTATGTTATCCGTTGCTTAGTGCGTGGATAAACGCTATATTTATCCGGCACGGAGTGGTTGTTTATAAGCGGTTGTGAGGCAATTAAGAGAACAAACGAATGAAAATTATTTTTTGTGATAGTGTAATTGATAATAAAAAAGTCGAACCTGACTACCAATCGGAATTCGATTCTGCAAAAGAAAACGGATTTGAAACACACATTTTTAGTTTCGAAGAACTGACTATCGGAAACACAAATGGAGCACTGAAGTTTATTAAAAGTTCAGAAACAAAAGAATATGGAATCTATCGTGGTTGGATGATGACACCGAAAGTTTACGAACAATTCTACGATGGACTCCTAAAGAGGAACATTCAGTTAATCAACAATCCTACTGAATATGAACATTGCCATTATTTACCAAACTCATACGATAAAATTGCTGGAAAAACCCCAAAATCTAATTGGACAAAGGACTTGTCGAATAATAAAATCATTGAGCTGACTAATGAATTTGGGGACAAGTCAATAATTATAAAAGATTTCGTAAAATCAGAAAAACACAACTGGAATGATGCTTGCTTTATTCCAAGCGCATCAGATAAAGAAAAAGTTGAACAAACTGTCAATCGATTCTTGGAATTACGTGGTGATTATCTGAATGAGGGAATTGTGTTTCGTGAATTCGAGGAATTAGAATTTCTGACTCACCACTCTAAAAGTAGAATGCCTTTAACCAAAGAATTTAGAATTGTATTCTTAAATAAGAATGTTGTTCAAATCTATAATTATTGGGACGAGGGAAATTATGACTCTGAAAAACCAGATATTGATTTCTTTAAAAATATTGCAAATACAATCGATAGTAACTTCTTCTCAATGGATGTTGCAAAAAGGAAAAATGGAGGTTGGATAATAATGGAATTGGGGGATGGACAAGTTGCTGGACTTCCTGATGATGCGAATAAAAACGAATATTATAAACAAATAAAAAACAGTGTACACCGCTTGTTCTCGTCTACTTGAATTCCAGTCTTTCTTTTGGAGCAGTTAATCCATTTATTCCCGCTGTATTGCTAATTGTCACGGTCCCCTCAACAGAATAGTTGGCTTTCTCTTTTGGAACCTTAATAAACCAAAGAGCAGTGAGTTCGATTTCTCCACTACCGGCTCGCCTTCTTCTTATTCCAAAGTCAAATCTGATGGTTTCATTTGAATCGTTGATCTTGATCCGATCATCTTCTTTTTTTAATTTCCCCTCAGCCCGCATGAATTGAAACCCAATCACAAATAACACATCTCGATTAAAATCAATGTGTTTGGTAAATTCAGTCTGATTATACACACTATTAATTCCTAAATCGCTTTCCTGATTTCCGGGAAGTAGTTCACTCATTCTAACCGTTTCACACAATGAATCTAGCTGAGATTGATTTATAACGATCGCTACTTTGCCAGAGACAACATCATTCTTTAGCCGGTTGTCGCTTGAGAGGTAATACCCGTCATAAAAATGACCAACAAACAGATGTTCTACTCCGTCTTTATAGTTGACAAACCTCTTCTCTTTAGAACAAGACAACAGCAATGTTACAGAGCAAAATATGAGGCATATGATACGCATTACTCAAACAACGTTCAACTTGATCTGATATTTTCCCGTTTCGTTAGTTTTCCACAACACATCAAATTCAGTCTTGATATTGACTCAACAAATCATAGATTTCAATGTACTTTCCAAGGTATATCAAAATCCACTTGTCCAACTCATGCAGATGACTTGAACTTAACTCTAACCTGAGGCTGATCATGTCTGGAAGTTTTTTGTGGCGAATTTCTTCTCCGTCAAGGTAGTAGCAATGCCCGGCGTGTGTATGATATATGATATAATCACAGTGAAAATCTGAAATAACCTCACCGATAATCCTCGATAATTCTGAATTATCAGAAGAGACCACCCTATTCTTGGTCAAAACCTGATTTTTTCGCTTAAACCAATTGTGCCAAAAAAACTTCTCTTTAACAGATAGTTTGTGACCATATTGCTTATGAATTCCAGCTCTTATAACAAAAGAAGGTTGATCGAACCGTGCATCACCTGAGGTATCCACCTTACCAATTAATATGCTGATGTCCTTGTATTCGATTAGGTGATTTACCTTCCCATGATAATAAGCGACTTTAACCGAGTGATCTTGAATGAACTCTTCAAATCCGTTATCTGACAATAAGTATTTGTCAAAATCAATCATCAATCTACTCCTCATCCAGATCAATCCCCGTCAGCGCCTTTACTTCATCAATGCGTTCCCTATTTTTAGGTTGAAGTTCGCTGATGTCCATGGTGTATTGTCCACTTGGCATAAAGCCACTGATTAGGAAATATGCCAAAATGATGAAAGCAACCGGTTGGACCACAAAATTCAAATGCCCGAAAGCCAGAGTCTGAGAATTGTGCTGGTAATTCATGAGTAGAAACGTGACACTCATCAACAAAAAGAAAATGGGCAGACCTCTGTACAAGCCAACATTAAACTCCAATGGTTTGTCAATGATAAAATCATCGAACCCCACTCGAAAACGTTTAGGAACTCCGAAAATTGGGCTTGATCCTATGTCCACTTCATTCTTGTACTTTGCCAAGTAATATTCATACATGTAGATGAAGACCTCAAAATTTCTGTCATCATCCAGATAGACATGAAAATATTTGGCATGTATACCATAGCCATCTCTGGACATTACATCATAATACTCATATTCCGCATCATGAATTTCATAGATTTTGTAGCTTGGATCGAGGAAGCCATCAACAATTAATAATGTACTCAGCACGGTCACCAGAATGGCAACAATTTTGAGAATTTTACCTGGCAATTGTTTAAAAACTGCTGCTTTTCTTTCCAGCTCAGCTTTTTGATGTTCAAGAGCTGCTTTCTTTTGAGCAATAATTTTTCGTCTGACTTCTTCTTTGTTCATACTGTGATTTAGATCAAACGAGTGTTTACTCCTTCACCAACTTTCTATACTTAAATTTCTGAGGTTCATCACCTAAACGTTTGCGTTTATTCTCTTCATATTCCGAATAACCGCCTTCGAACCAATAGACCTCTGAGTTCCCCTCAAATGCCAGAATATGTGTGCAAATTCTGTCTAAGAACCATCTATCGTGCGAAATCACCACGGCACAACCGGCAAAGTTTTCGATTCCTTCTTCCAATGCACGGAGTGTGTTGACATCAATATCGTTAGTAGGCTCATCCAGAAGTAATACGTTCGCTTCAGTCTTCATGGTCATGGCCAAATGCAAACGGTTTCTTTCTCCTCCGGAAAGCACCCCACATTTCTTTTGCTGATCTGATCCTGTGAAGTTGAATCGGGATACATAAGCTCTTGAATTGATTTTCTGATTTCCAATTTCAATCACTTCATTGCCTCCTGAAATCACGTCATACACCGTTTTATTCGGATCAATGTCTTTGTGCGTTTGATCGACATAAGCAATTTGAACCGTTTTACCAGTTGAAAATTCTCCAGAATCTGGCGTTTCCTCTCCCATGATCATTTTAAAAATCGTGGTCTTACCAGCACCATTCGGACCAATAATGCCAACAATACCGTTGGGTGGTAGTTTGAAATTCAGGTTATCATACAGCAATTTATCACCATAGGCTTTTGCCACATTATTGGCTTCAATGACTTCATTACCCAACCTAGGTCCATTTGGAATCGGAATTTCGATCACCGCTTCCTTTTCCTTAATATCCTGGTTCATCAATTGGTCATAATTCTTCAAACGGGCTTTTTGCTTGGCCTGTCGACCTTTAGCCCCCTGTCTTACCCAGTCTAGCTCTCGCTCCAATGCCTTTCTGCGCTTACTTTCCTGCTTCTCTTCCTGAGCCAGTCTTTTCGCTTTTTGATCCAACCAGGATGAGTAATTTCCTTTCCATGGAATGCCTTCTCCTCTATCTAACTCTAAAATCCAACCTGCCACATTGTCTAAGAAATAACGGTCGTGGGTCACTGCAATCACCGTTCCTTTATAATCCTGTAAGAAATGTTCTAACCATTGAACCGATTGAGCATCCAGGTGGTTCGTAGGCTCATCCAGTAATAGTACATCTGGTTGCTTTAGCAAAAGTCTGCACAATGCCACACGTCTTTTTTCTCCACCAGACAGGTTTTCGATGGTTCTATCACCATCCGGACAAGCCAAAGCTGCCATCGCTCTATCCAATTTGGAGTCGATTTCCCAGGCATCCAACTGTTCTATTTTTTCCTGAACTTCTCCCTGACGCGCAATCAATTTCTCCATTTTATCAGGATCATTCATAACAGCTTCATCCATAAAAGAGTTGTTAATCTCTTCATATTCCTTCAAAAGGTCCATGGTTTCCTGCACACCTTCCTGGACGATTTCCTTCACAGTCTTAGATTTATCCAATTCGGGTTCCTGAGGCAAGTAGCCCACTGAATAACCATCATTGGCCCAAACCACATCTCCTTGAAAATCTTTATCAATTCCCGCAATGATTCTCATCACGGTTGATTTCCCTGCACCATTGAGACCTAAAATTCCGATTTTAGCGCCATAGAAAAATGACAAATAAATATCCTTTAAAATGTGTTTTCCCTGAGGTGTGGTTTTATTCACCTTCACCATACTAAATATAACCTTCTTATCGTCTGACATGCTCTAAAATTTTGGTTTTCTAAATTACTTTAAATTTCGCGACCTGCCATACCACTCAGCAAATAATTGACAATAATCTGCGAATTATTTTTTTACCATTGACATGTCGGTTCCCGATACGATTTTTTAAGTATGGATTCATTGAATTTACTCTATCGCCTCCGACAAATCATTAAGTATGTACTAACCGGGCTTGTTGGTTTAATTGTATTTTCTTTTGGTTCATATCACTACATTGATCAAACCTATGATGATCAAATTGCGACTTCTCCCAGAGAGATCAAATCACCGAAATGTATATTGGTTTTGGGTGCTTCAAAAAAGATTGGTTCGTATAACAACTTGTATTTTGTGAATCGGATGCAGGCAACAGCAGATTTGTATCACGCAGGAAAGGCGCAGCATATTATCGTGAGCGGAGATAACCATGTATCCACATATAATGAACCTCAGGATATGGCTGATTACCTGGTTGAATTGGGTGTACCCAGGGAGAGAATCACTTTGGATTATGCTGGCTTCAGAACTTTTGACTCGATTGAGCGCTGCAAAAAGGTGTTTCAACAAGACGACATCATTATCGTTTCTCAGTCCTTCCATTTGAAACGCGCTTTGTTTCTTGCTGATAACTTGGGCGTGAAGGCCGTTGGTTATGCTGCCAAAGATGTATACCGACGGCAACCCAGAGAGTATCTGGCAAGATCTAAGGCGATTCTGGACATCTATCTATTAAACACCCGTTCAAAGTTTCTGGGTCCGAAAATTGACATATAAATTGTATTTTTAGTCTCAAATTGATTTCTATGAGACTCATTCTACTCGCTTCATTTTTGGTTCCCTTTTTCGTTAATGCCCAGATCAGCATTGAAAAGACCTTGAAATACGGCCAAAAAATTGGCACTATATACCCATCTCAACATAATACGGAAGAACCGGATTGGGCCGTTAACTTGAAGAAAACGAGATACCCAAAACCTGGTGGAGAAGATTATTGGTCTGAGGTTCAAAGACGTAAGGAGATTGTGGCACAAACTTATCCAAGAAAAAAAGCTGTTCACCAAGAGCAAAGAGGTGGTGGTTGGCCAATTGACTCAATTCCGCGTACCATGACCATGTTTGAAGGCAATACCGGCGGGGGCGGAACACCAAACGATAATAACATGGCCATTTCTAACAGTGGGTACCTCATTTCGGTTATTAACTCGAACCTTTATTTCTATGACATGGCTAACGGTGGTAGTTTGATATATAACCACAGCCTTCATTTCTGGAGCTTGTCATTGGGTACCATCAATAACAAATTTGACCCCAAAGTCATTTATGACCCAAAGGCAGACAAGTTCATTATGGTATTTTTGAATGGTACTGGTGACATTTCCAGTCGATACATAGTATGTTTTTCTACCAGCGACGATCCCATGCAGCCGTGGAACATGTATGCCCTTCCAGGAAATCCATTTGACGATGGTTCATGGAGTGACTACCCGGCTTTATCCATCAATAGTGAAGACTTGTTTTTAACGATCAACTTACTGACTCCGGGACAGTCATGGCAACTGGGTTTTAGAGAATCCATTATTTGGCAAATTGACAAACAATCCGGTTATGATGGTGACACCGCACTAACCAGTCAAATTTGGTCCAATATTGAAGACAATGGCACCAACATTAGAAACTTGCATCCGGTAAGAAATGCCAGAGGTCAGCTAGACCATATGCACCACATGTATTTTTTGTCCAACAAAAACTTTGCAATTAATGCAGACACCATTTATTTGGTGAAAGTTTCCGGCGGACTTATCAACGGGGCACCCAGCATCACTATTGATAGAATTCATTCTTCTCAGGATTACTTTCTAACCGTAGATGCCCCTCAACCTAATGGTGAAGAACTGGCAACCAATGACAGCCGGGTTTTAGGAGCCATTTTTGAAGACGATATGATTCAATTTGTGCAGAATTGTACCGATACAGCGACCGGGCACACGGCTATTTATCACGGATTTATTGATGTCAACTCAATGACCTGTTCAGGCAATATCATCTCTGACAGTGTTTGGAGCATTGGTTATGGAAACATTGCTGGCGTTGGTATTCCGGTGGGAAGCCAGGAAAGCATGATTACTTTTGAATACACCTCCGAGACAGACTTTCCCGGATATGCCGCCATCTATTATGATGGATCCGGTAATTACTCTCCCATGAAGGTTTTAAAAGAAGGTGAAAGCAACATCAATGTATTGAGCTCTCCTTTGGAGCGATGGGGAGACTATTCAGGTATTCAAAGACGTTACAATGACCCGTGTAAGGTTTGGTGCAGTGGCACTTATGGAAAAACGGGGTCTGGAAACGGAACATGGATCGCAGAAGTTGGTGTGGATACAATGTGCGCTCAATTACCGGTTTCAACGGATGATTTGGAAACACAATCCACCAAAGTTAATGCTTACCCTAACCCGTCAATGGAATTAATTACGGTTGAGCTGGAAATTCCAACTTCAGGCGACTATATGATCAGTCTTTATGACCTGAATGGCAGAAAAGTTAAGGACTTATTGAATGAACGTTTAAGTACAGGCACCTATAGTTTTCAAATGAACATTGGACACTTGCCGCAGGGTATTTACAATCTGGAAGTGGTCGGAACAAACGATAGATCTGTATATAAAGTGGTGAATCAATAGTGAAACTGGGACTATTCATATTGACTTTCATCGCTTTTGGACTTCAATCCAATGCCCAAATGGACAATGACATTGAAGTTACCATTGAATGTGACAGCAGTACCTACTCATCTTGTAGAAACGTGACTATTTCGGGTAAACTGATCAACAAAGCAGACCATATAAAACATGTCTTTCCTGAGTTGATTGAGAGCTCTGTATTAGCATTAACTGTTTACAATGATAAGGGAGAACGCATTCCAACAGTACCTCCCGGAGTTCCTAAAAGCGAGCCATTCATTAAAATAAAACCTTCAGACACCTTAGAACTGTCATACGATCTGAACATGTTCAGTCCCGATCTTCCCAAAGGGCACTACTTTGTTAAAATGAATCAATTTGCTTCCAACAAAATTCATTTTGAGATCAAATAAAAATGCCCGTCCCAAATCGGAACAGGCATCTCAACTAAGCTAGTATGGTATTATAACATACTAATTGTTTTGTTCTTATCGAACTTAACGCTGTAGGCAAATCCTAGCTTTTCGGAACCTCCTCCCTTCATTTTAAATTTCCAGGTAAGTATTCCAGTGTATTCATTCAATTTGGCTTTATCTTTTTCAAGAATTTCAACCTTGATATCCTCATTGTTACTAACAGGTACGTGGTCTTCAACCACTACATTCACAGAATAACCGTGGGCGTTCTTTAAGGTCAATTCATAATAGGTTTCCTTCAACTTGTTGTCTCCAATTACGCGCTCCTTTTCCTTGTCCTTCAACTTCTTTCTCACGGCAGTAATGCTATTATCACGCCCCATTGCTAGTTTTAAGGTATCCTGCATGGCAATTGGATCGATATAACTCTGTCCAACATAGGTTCCGTCATAATAGATTCTGGCTTTGGCAGGCACCAAATTCAAGTCCTCCCAATCAACCACATTGGCAACCAAAAAAGCGTTTCTGTCCAACTTTGGAACTACTGCCAGTTCATAGTTAGCCTTTAAAGTCTTCTTCATCACTGCCACCATGTGTGGCTTGTTGTTGGATTCAATGGTATAAGGCAAGTTAATTTTGTATTCTGCCGACACCATATTCTCCACTGCTGCCGTATAATCCATTGAATTACGTGCGATGGTGTTTTTTTGAGCTTGATAATTGGCTACACCATTAGTGACCGTATTGGTCACTGCCGTATTCATATCAAACAACAGCTCTGCTTCTTCTGCTTTGGCTGACTCTGCTCTTCCTTTGTTATACGCTTCTTTCTTATTATTGTAATAACCGGGATTATGGGTGTAATAGTTAAGATACCAGGTGCCGAGAACCGGTTTTTCATGCGAACTATACGGGTTGCCTGTTGATAACGTCAATGGCACTCTTGCCCAATCCACTCCAGAATTTTGATGAATCTCCGCTTTATAGCTTAATTCAATGGGAGAATTCATATTTGGTGCTTTTAAGTCGTATGATGGTTTCCAACCTGCCTGAGTCACTATGTATGACACATCCAGCTTTCCCTGGACAGATTTATCCGCGTTGATTGTGGTAACTATCCTATAAACGGGACCACTAGGAGGGTTCTCAACCATTTGATTATGCTGACGCCAATTATTCAAATCCGACATTCGCGCATTCATTCCGTTTAACTGCTTGTTCAATTTATCTTGTTGCTTTTTGATTTTAAAAAGCGCCATATTGATTTCTGTCATCTTTGATCTAAAGAAAGTCATGGCGTCTTTTAATAAAGGAATAGAATCATTCACTTTTCCAGTGCCCTTAACCGTCCCGTTATTCAACAGCATCTTTCTTTCCATATCATATACCTCTTTATTCGCCCCTAGTTCTTCAAGTTTAAGACTCACCTGCGCAATTGAATCACGCAGATACTTCATGCTTCTTTTAATCTTGACTGGCATTTCCTTAACAGGTTGAGCTGACTGATTGGGCTGAGGATAATGTGTTTCGAAAACCACATCCATAATGGTAAAATCGCCTACTCCTTTTGCCTGAAGTGTATTCCCATCAATGTATGGAGACACCCCTTCCATGATGATCTTATTCGGTCCGGGTTTTAAATAGAAACTACCCGTTCTGGTTACCTGGGCTCCCGACAGGAATACAGTAACTTTTTTGATTTTGGATTTAACATCTTTTTCGTCAGATTCCTCTGCCCTTGTGCTTGTTGAAAGTCCAATGCACGCCAATAACAGCAAAGCAATCGACCATTTTTTGTTCAGTAAGTGAATGAATTTTGTCATGATTTCTAATTTTATTTCGCTGTACAGACCAAAATCGAATTGGTTCAATTAACTTTGGAAATATGGCTTCAAAAATGCTCAGCGACATATT
>JAUILH010000201.1 GCA_030433115.1 Bacteroidia bacterium
TTCTGAGAGTTGTTCTCCATCACAATAGAGTACTCTAGTTTTCCTTCTTCACCAAGTTCTTTTCTGATAGTCTTCCTAAGTAGTTGGATGTAATGCTCTTCTAGCCACTCGTAAAAAAATTGAGAAGGTACCTGAATCGTCAAAACTTTGTCTTTTAATTTGACAGGTTTGATAGGTAGGAACCATGTTTTGAAACTCTGTAGGCTAACATTGTCTTTAATTACTTTTAAACAATTCTCCCAAACAGTTTCATGGTTCTTCTTTCTCATAGTAGATAGTGTGCTTAAAAGTTTAAAAAATAATATCTGATTGGCTTATTGAAACTCTCATTTCTTAAGCGGAACAAATATTTACATAAAAAAGTTAAAAAAAAAATCAATTCAGTCTTGTTTTTTAGAAAAGTTTTACTCTGGAAAACCTCTAGACTTTGGCATAATTTTTTTTCAGGCCAATCGGGGCATGCGCGGAAATTTCTTTTTTGCGTTTTCCCCGAAATTTCACATCAATTCTACCGAGATTAATTCCAGCCCAACCAACCTGGTTAATGATGACCTCTTTTTTGTCAAGATTTTGATGAATTTCCGGTTTTTCCAGAAAGGTATGCGTATGACCACCAAGTATTATATCTATATACCGTGTTTGAGGGGCTAAGGTTACATCACTTATCTTATCAGTATTGTAGCTGTATCCCAGGTGACTCAAGCAAATCACCAGATCACACTTCTCTTGTTTTTTGAGTATCGCGGCAAACTGATTGGCCTTTTCAACTGGCGATTCATAAATGGTATTGCCGTAATTTTTGTGATCAACCAATCCTTCCAATTTCACGCCAAGACCGATAATGCCAATTTTCATATCTTGTTTCTCAATAATATGGTAAGGCTTGGTTCGACCTTTCAGCGGTGTGTGGTCAAAATTATAATTAGAACAGATAAAAGGGAACTTGGCATGAGGCAACATGTTCAGAAAGCCCTCAATACCATTGTCAAAATCATGATTGCCCATTGTACAGGCATCATATCCCATTTCGCTCATTAATTTAAATTCCAGTGCTCCGCCATACATATTGAAATAAGGAGTGCCTTGAAAAATATCTCCGCTGTCCAATAAAAGCACCACCTTGTCTTTATGCTGTTCACGAATCTCTTTAATGATTTGTGCACGTCTGGCCATACCACCTAAGTCCGGATACTTTGGATGGTCAGCGGGAAACGGTTCTATCCGACTGTGCATATCGTTTGTATGTAAAATGACCAGTTTTCTGCGATTTCGGCTCAAAGGAATGGTGAATGAGCTCATTCCTGCAATGGCGAGTCCTCCCAATGTGGCTTTTTTTATGAAAGAGCGCCTAGTTGTCATATGTGATCCTCCCTTCAATTTCAGATGATATTGGGCGTGAACTAGTTTCAATACGGGTCATTATGGCATCTCTTAACTTAATAAAAGATCGCCTTTCTTTTCCCTTGAAAAACGTCATGTTGTCGCCGCCATTGGCCAGATAATCACTTGTAACAACCCAGTAATCGCCTTCCGGGAGTGGTTTGCCATTGATTGTGTAGCTCGATGGTTTATTGTTAGAAACGCTCAATCGAGCATTGGAAATTGGTTGTCCGCCCACTCGTGCCAGGTAATGGAATAACGAATCCATGTCACTTCTGGTCATTTTTACGGCTACAATTGCGTTTTCAAAAGGCATGAGTTCAAATACCTTAGACCTGGTGACGGGACCTTTAGATAAAGAGGTTCTCAATCCTCCAAAGTTTAAGATGCACATGCTCGGTTCAAGATCAATTTGTTGTAATTTATACAGTTTTTTAACATGATCGAAACTCAAATCTGCTACAAAGTTTCCCAGAATGGTTTCCGGTTCGGTTTTAAGACGTTTCATGTCAACGGCCAACTCACCAATGACCTCATTCATGTAGGTAGACATGGAGTCTTTGTAGGGTTGAATTGTGTTTTGGGCATCTGTGTCGACTGAAATGCTGTTGTCAATGGGGGTAGCGGGTACCATTTTTATTTTTGTCGATTGACATGATGCCGCCAAAAGGACTAAAAATATGCTTCCCCATTTAATCATGCTACAATAATAATTAATTTCAGAGGCTTAAACATGATCAATTCGTAAAGAAAATGTATCAACACAAGCATCAATTAAGAGTAAGGTATGGTGAAACCGATCAAATGGGCTATTGTTATTATGGAAACTATGCTCAATATTATGAGGTGGGGAGGGTAGAAGCTTTGCGTGATTTGGGCTTTAGTTATCGTAAATTGGAAGAAAGTGGCGTGATGCTGCCAGTATTAGATTTTCATATCAAATACCTCAAACCTGCATTGTACGATGATTTGTTAACTGTGGTAACAACAATCAAAGAACTTCCTAGCGCGAAAATCACCTTCGAGTTTGAAATGTTCAATGAGAATGGGGATAACATCAACTTTGGAACGGTTGTGCTAGTATTTGTGGATGCAAAGACGATGAGGCCAATTAAGTGCCCGATAGAATTAAGTAAGGCAATTGAGAATCGTCTATAGAATCATTTCAGGGAGTGATTTATTTGAGAAATTCTTTTTTAAGCCTCCGCTTTTCAACTTTTGTCAACTTCCTATCATATTTTGCTTCCATGGCTTTTCGGGTTCGACGATAAGATTTCCTGCCCCTTCGTGCAGTGCTATAAGCTTGAATAGGTCTGTTACATCCCTTGATAGGAGTGATGTCACTCGCGCTAACCGTCCCAGCAACTTCAGCCACAGAGCGTTTCGGCATTTTGGCAATGCCTTCTCGCGTCACAGTTCCTCCGGTAGCCCTGTATCTGTCTTTGTCTTTTTTAGCAGGAACATAAGCTGGATCTGGAATGCTATCTTGAGGAATAAGAAAGAAATCATAAAACTCAAACGCTCCAGCCATCTCAAAAGTATCTGAAAGTGTTCTGAAAGCCGGCCATTCGATTCTGATGGAATGTTTCCCTTTTGTGAGGTTCGCTATTTTAAATTGACCATCAAAATCGCTTGTTGTGGTAATGGAATCATCAACCGTGATATTGGCAAATGGTGCATCTTCACCGAAATAGTAAGTTTGGACATGACCACTTAAGCTGGTTTGAGCAACGCAGCAGACGGTGAGTAAGGTTGAAATTGAAAATAAAATGAATCGTGCCATATTTTATATGATTTAAAAGTATACGGAATTCCACAAAAAAAGTCCCTCAATTTCTTGAAGGACTTTTGAAATTCATTGAAGTTTAGGATTAATCCACCTTAGCATTTACAATTTCTTCACGTTTGTAATCTCCAGCCTCCAGGTTTTTCTTGATCTTGGAGAATACTTCAATCGTGTAGTCAATGTCTTCTTGAGTGTGACTGGCTGTAGGAATTAATCTTAGTAAGATCATGCCTTTGGGAACAACCGGATAGCATACAATTGAACAGAAAATGCTGTAATTTTCTCTCAGGTCAAAAGTCAATGCTGTGGCTTCTTCAACACCACCGGACATCATTACCGGCGTTACACAAGAATTTGAGTTTCCTAGATTAAATCCAGCCGCCTTCAGTCCGTTTTGCAAACCTGAAGCTATTTCCCATAATTTGTCTTTGTGTGAGGTGTCTTTCAAGAGCTCCAAACGTTTTTTCGCACCAATCACCAGCGGCATTGGCAAAGATTTAGCGAAAATTTGAGACCTCATATTGTATCTCAAGTAGTCAATTACATCATCATTGGATGCTACAAAAGCGCCAATACTTGCCATGGATTTGGCAAATGTGCACAAGAAGATATCAATCTTATCATGAACGCCTTGTTCTTCAGCTGCACCTCTACCATGTTCACCCAAAGTCCCAAAACCGTGCGCGTCATCAACTAATAAACGGAAATCAAATCCCTCATTGTCTCTCAATTCAACAATTTCTTTTAATTTTCCCTGATCACCTGACATCCCGAATACACCTTCCGTGATCAATAAAATTCCACCTCCGGTTTCAGCAGCCAGTTTGGTAGCTCTTTCTAGTTGTTTTCTGCAATTGTCAATATCGTTGTGAGCAAATACATAGCGTTTCCCCATATGCATTCTAACCCCATCCAAAATACAGGCGTGGCACTCAGAATCGTAAACAATCACGTCATTTCTATCAACAAGCGCATCAATTACAGACATGAACCCTTGATAACCAAAGTTCAATAAGTAGGCATCTTCTTGCAACATGAAATCAGCCAAATCTTTCTCGAGCTCTTCGTGATGTTTGGTATGACCAGACATCATTCTTGCACCCATTGGGTAGGCCATCCCCCATTCCTGAGCTGCTTCTGCGTCTACTTTTCTAACCTCCGGATGATTGGCTAAACCCAGGTAGTTGTTGATACTCCAGGTAAGTACTTCCTTACCTCTAAACATCATTTTGTTGCTGATTGGTCCTTCTAATTTTGGAAAAGTGAAGTAACCGTGAGCTTGGTTGGCATGTTGTCCTAACGGACCTCTATTGCCTTTTATTTTTTCAAAAATATCCATTCAATACAGTTTGTTAATGAGCTTGGTCACTAACGAATTAGGGCGCGAAAATACGCTAATGTTAGATCATGTCAAAAAAATGATCGCTTTAAGCACAAAATTTTATTCACAAAACTGCGTTGAACCTGTGTGATTAACATGCAAAGTATGTGCTCTGAATTGATATCTTTGCATCCTGATTTATATGAGAATACAAATTTTAATATTGATTGCCGGGCTGGTTTTAGGAGCTTGTAGGTCAGAGAAGGAGGCTAAAGTTGCCAAAAAGGATCGTGTCACTGTCACCAATGATGGAACAGATTTGCCCTACAGAAAAGTGGCTAAGCATGAAGACCATTTGGTGCAATTTCAATATGCTGAGAAGTACTACGCGAATAAAGATTACTTTAAGGCGCAAACCTTATATGAAGAGGTCATTCCGAAGGAAGTGACGACCGATATAGGCAGAACATCCTACTTCAAATATGCAGATTGCCACTACTTGCAGAAAGATTTCTATCTGGCGGGATATTACTTCAAACAATTCCACAAAAAATACAAT
>JAUILH010000042.1 GCA_030433115.1 Bacteroidia bacterium
ATCAAAAATATCTATCAAGTCTTCCGTAACAATCTTCCAGGTAAGGTCCTCCTCTTCCAGAATAATATTCATTTCAAGAAGATCATCTGTTCTATTGGCCACATTGAATATGTTTTCGTAGGCAGCCTCCCCTCTCTTTCTATATCCTTGAGCTTTAACTGTCTCATAAGGCACCCTGAACTGTTCCAAAAACTCTTGTACTGTGGGCAACTTAACCTTTGAGGGATCAAAATCTTTATTTATGCCTTCATTTTCACCTGATTCATTGGTACTTGCAGGCGGCATACTCGCTCTGGTGATCAGGTCCATTTGTTTCTCTTGCAAACCGCTTGTTCCCAGTTTCTCCATGAAACTCATGGCGTCAGAGCATTCGTTTCCCAATGCGTACATATCTTGCTTCCATGCTTCTATTTCTGTCTTTAGCGCCTCATCTTTGATCTCAAATGAGTCGAACCCCATGGCATAGCTATCAATTGTCTGTTTAATAAATGGATCCATATTTACCTCACTTCTGTTTTTACATTCATAACTAGCTCATATTCGCCTCCGGCATGCTCAGGAGGGATAGATAAATACGTTGACCTACAGCATTTAGCTGCATCCTTTTTTGCAATCTCTTGTAGTTCCTTTTTCTTTGGTTTTAGGACTTCCCATGCTCGATTATAGTTCTCCTCGAAAGTAGGTTTAAAGGACTCATCAAAACGTTCATTTATAATATTCAAGACAAACGCTTTGAATTTTTCATATCCCTCATCAGAAATACCACAATGTTCTCTGTTGTAGCTGTCATTCATAGCTTCCCCAATCAGCACTCCATTCTCCTGAATTTTGGCAATAGATTGGGTGATGTAGTTTTTTTGTTTGTTGAATTCTTCTTCTGAACATGGATCTACATTGTGATCCTGAATGGCAATGTAAGCTTGAAACATGGTCGTCACCTCTCCTGCTATGGTGGATATTCTACCCAATTCTTTAGTCACCAGAGTGGCGTACTCCGTATCAGAATACATGCGATTGGGGTCTTCTTTGATTTTATCGAATTGTTCTTGGTAGTACTCCGCTACTTTGGAAAAACCATTTTCTTTAGCGGCATCTCTCAAGCCAAGCATTTTATCCATCATAAGGGCTTGAGCCGGCTTATCGAAATAGCCTTGCTCTCCCATTTTTTGCTGAATTTCTTCCAGAGAATTGCATCCCTTGACCAATTCTTCAAGTTCACGATGAACCCTGGCTTGATGATGAGACCGACCAGTTTTTTCAAACTTTTCGGCTTTTAATCTGTAATAATATGCTGATCGTTCTATTTTATCCATTCATATAGAGTTTAATTCACTATTAAGCTCGCTTCCAGAGTTTGTTTACTCCCAAGCTCACTCAAATTAACTATACCATCTTCATTTAGCTTCCATTGATAGCTCACTTCATTGGTTTGCGATTCCAAATCAAAACTCAGAATTGACTCCTGAAGTCGATATAGGCCGTGATCTACTTTTTCATTGTTCAACCAAACCTCAACTTTACCGTTATTCAATCTGTACTCACCATAATCTGAAGTATGTATACTGGCCTTATTAATCACTAAAACAGTATCGGATACATCATTTTCAATGGCTGTTGAGGCTTGGATTTCCTCGGGCTGACTGGCTTTATTTTCAGTTGCCTTTTCAGCTTCTTTTTGAGACTCAGAACACGCTGACATTAACGTGAATGCACTGAGTACAAATAAGTAGTGTTTCATATTGAGAAATTTTCATCTCAATATAGTCATTTACTTACAATCTTTCAAAGCATCTGCAAACTCTTTAGCCGCATCCTTGTCGCTTCCAAATTCTTCTTTGGCTTCATCAACAATTCCTTTACAATCAGACATTTTGTTGTCCGTGTTTGTAATGCACTCACAATACTCATCTGCGTAGTCTTTAGGAGATTTACCTCCACAAGAAGCGAATAAGGTAGTTAGACATAATAGAGCAAATGTTACTTTAATCGTTTTCATAATTTTTGTTTTTTTAATGTGACATAAGTTTAAATATTATTCCCCTTTGCTTCTGCCTTACTTTGGTGAGTTAACAGAAAACCTTGGTCAATGATTTTATAAGGAGGGTGAAATTTTCGTCCGTAACTTATGTATTTGTGATGGGCGTATACCATAATAAAACAGACCCGCCGGTACATTGAAAAAAACACCAACGGGCCTGCTGTCCCTGTAATTGTAGTTATTTGGTTTAGAATTTCAAATTCCCTGGAACCGGATAGTTAATTCCAGCATCCAAGCCTCCACTTGAGGTATTCATAGAGGGTTTAATCGGTTCATTCCAATAAGCCTTACCCCATGCACCTCCTGAGTAATCTGCTTTGACTTTTTGACTATACAGATACCTGTAAGAATTTGTCTTTTTATTGAAATAGTAGACATCTGCACTGGTTTCTCTGGAAACTGGTCTTTTGAAAGCGTCATAATTCACGTTCCAATCTGCCCATCTAATATTAACAGCCTTCACCACGATATTTGGATCAGAAATCTGAGTTTTGAGTTGTGCTTCTGTTGTTGCCCATTTAGCTACTTTTGCTTTAGGAACATCCAGATAGGTTTTAGCTTGATACTTTGCAATGCCTTCTTTGGTAACGTTAAAAGTTACTTCTCCTTCAGCAATTGGATCGTAATCTGCATAAAACTCTTCCCAGGTAATCTGATTAAGGTCGTCTCTATTCCACTCTTTTTTAGGAACTACCTCCTCTGCAAATATTCTAATCTTAACAGTGTGTTTTCCTGGAGCAATTTTACCACCATTAATTTCATCGATAATTTTTGAAATATAATCGCCATCATGATTTAGTCTGGACACACCATCTATTCTATCTTCATCTGCAGTGGTACTGAACATTTCACCATCCGTTTTTGGCAGGACAACGAAATTCAACTTTGTGTCTTCTTTATAAGCTTTCCCAGCAATTTCGGCATCTAAATATTCGTAATGCTTACCATCAAGATAGACGATCACCTTTAAATCTCCCTGGTCGTAATCACAAGTGGCGGGAATGCCTTCCTGACACCATTTTTGATTATAGTATTTGGGGGGATGTGGTAAATCTACAATGATACTAATATGTTCTGACCCAAAATTGCTGCCCTGAGCTGAGCACTTTCCTACTTCATCTTTTCGCAATGGTCTCAGATACCTGGGACCTCTCATCACGAACTTTTCCATTCCTGCTTCATCTACTTTAACCGGGATGTCTTTCTTGGCAACAATACCACTGGCTTTTTCAGCGCCCTTTTCTCCCAAACCAAATTCTACAGTTACTGTAAAATCACCTTTCTTGGCATATGGCACAGCCTCTTCAACATAATTCATAGTCCCCAATTCAGGATTAAAACTTTGTTGAAACATCCAAATATCCTGAGGTGTCTGCAGCAATGAATTATCTGCTTCCAATTTTTTCACAAACTCCGGGTCTAAATTGACAGGAATGTCTATGTACTCCCACACTTTACTAATATTACTTGCAAAACTGTAGGTGTGCGACATTTTCTTTTCCCCGTTAATATATACATTGAGGAAGCCGTAGGCAAAATGACCAGGAGAAACGCCGAAATCTTCAGCATACTCTATCATTGTTTTTTCAAACATAAATCTGACAACCATATCGTCTCCTACATTCACTGCGTCTTTTGGTCCGTTAAATACAAAATCAGTACTAATATGACCTTGTCCTTTTGCCAAAGTAGCTAAAGCTGCAGCATTGGCTTCCTTTGCTTTTGCAGCACCGGCTCCTTCTTTACATTTAGGGACCTCCTTTTTGAAATATTCTGCCTGATGCCAGGAGCTGAATATTGTGAGGGATTCATCTGCTAAACGCTCCATTTCATCACACTCACCAGCTTTTTTGGCATCTTCCATTTTTTTGAAGTATTGTGATTTAGCTTCTCCCGCTGCGGCATCTCTTGATGATTTGGCGGAGTAGTCCCCTGACTTTTCTTCTAAAGCAGCGCTGTACTCTTTATAGGCTTTAACAAAATCGCCGTCATTTTCTGCTGCCTGACCTGCTTTCATATGTTTATCGTAGGCAGTAACGGCGACAGTGGGTGTAGACGACTTCCCCTTTCCTTTTACTTTATCTTTGAGTCCGCCGAGTTTTCCCTTCCCTATTTGAGCATGACCTGCTCCGGCGAGCGCAAAACAAGTCATTAATAAAACTATTTTCTTCATGTTTTCAATGTATTGGTGTACTCAATTCTATGAAGAATAACAGCTTAGGAAGCTTTTATAATGGTGGTTCAAAAGAACTATTTGGTGGAATGAAGGAAAAGCTCGGTGAATGATTTCACCAAAAAAGTGATTAAATCACTTTGATCTTGTCATTCAAATCGGAGCGATATGACTTACTGATGGGCACTGCTGTTCCTCCCAGGTAAACCAGGTTGTCTTCAATTTTTTCAATTTTGGAAATAGCTACCGCATGCGACCTGTGAACTCTTATAAATCGACTTGAAGATAACTTGGCCAGCACATCTTTTAAGAAACCTGTAATGACCTTTTTGCCAGAATCGGTAAACAAGAGCGTGTAATTATCAAGTGCTTCCAGCCTCACAACGGTATTCAGTTCTAAGCGAATCATCTGACCTTTTTCCTTAATAAACAGAATGTCGCCAGAAGCCATCTGCTCTATTTCAGCCAAAGATTTTTTGTGAAGCTCTACTTCTTTCAAGTGCTCTATGTATTCCTGGTGACGAGAGAAGGCTATTTCTATGTTGTTTTTTAGATCAATGTCTTTAAAAGGCTTCAATACAAAACCAAATGGCTTCACCTTGTTGGCACTGTCGAAAGTAGCCGAATCTGCATTGGCAGTTAAAAAGACTACTGGAATATTGAACATTGTTCGGATGGATTCTGCGGCATCAATCCCAGACTTTTCCCCTTCTAAATTGATGTCCATTAAGACCAAGTCCGGATTATGATCCGCAGCCATGCCAATTGCTTCATGATAATTACTTCCAATCCCTACTGGTTCGTAACCAAGGTTTTTCAACCTTAGTTCAATGTCCATTGCTATGGAAAATTCATCTTCGATTATCAGAATATTTTTCAAACTAGGCAGCTTTTAATTGAAACTTGAAACTAAATGTAGCACCTTTTTCATTAACAGCCAATAGCTCGCTTTTCAGTTGTTTACAGAGCCCTTTCGCCAATCTTAAGCCAAGTGAGTTGCTTGAGCCCAATTCGAAATCATCTGGCAAACCTGGTCCACTGTCTGATACTGTCACTTCACAACGATTTTCATATCGCTTACATGTCAATTTGATTAATCCACCATTATTTTCACCAAAAGCGTGTTTGATCGAATTTGTAATCAATTCATTGATGATTAAACCACATGGTACTAACTGATCTATGTCCACATTTATGTCGTCTGCAACGACTTTTGTTTTGATTTGTTTCTGCTCAAGTCCGAACGAATCTGATAAGTGAGTTGTGAGGTTCTCCAAATAATCTTTAAAATTAATGGCATCCAAACTCTCACTCTTGTATAGTTTTTCATGAATAATGGCCATGCTATGAATCCGGTTCTGAGACATTTTCAATAGTTCATCAGCTGATTTTTCCTGGGTATACGCTCCCTGAAGGTTGAGCAAACTCGATACTATTTGAAGGTTATTTTTAACCCTGTGGTGAATTTCCTTGAGCAGCGCTTCCTTCTCATTTAAGGTGTCAGACAATTCTGCCTTCTGAAGCTCCAGTTGTTGGTTTAGCGCCCGCTTTGACCTGAAGAGGTAAAACAAGCCCAGAGCCACCAGGGCAATCAGAACAAGGGCAGCAATCATGTATTTGTTGCGTGTCTTCTCTTGTCGTGCAATCAAGGCTTGCTTATCATTTTCGGCACGTTGTTTTTCGATTTCAAAATCCTTCAAAGCGTTTTGTTGAGCCAGGTTTTTTATTTCCAGCTCGTTCTTTTCTTTGCCGTATTGACCTTCAATCTGAGCTATTTTAGCTTCAGACTCTGCTTGATATAAAGAGTCCGCCTGCAATCTGTGTATCTTAAGATGGTAGATGGCGTTTTTATAATCACCCAGCGTATCATAAACCAAATACAAGCCTTCATGAGCCTGGTGAATTAAATAAAAATTATTCATTTCCTTACCACCTTCCAAGGCCCGTTGGTAGGCTTTTTTGGAGTCTTCGAACTCACCCATTAAATATAGAATGTGCCCATAATTAACCTCCGCACTTTTTAAATTGTACTCTGCTCCCATATGCTGGAATAGACTCATGCCTCTTTGCTGATAGTCTTTTGCTTTCTCTAATTCACCAATATTTCTGAACGCATACGCCATATTCATGTTTAAGCCAGCGATGAAATTGGTATCTCCCAGTTCATTAAAAATCCTTTCTGCTTTGTAGAAATAGAACAAGGCAGTATCGTTATATGCTTTTGACTTAGAAACGGAACTCAGGTCTTTATAGGCATTGGCGAGATTATTGGCCGTGACGCCATAATTTCTGGAATTGGTATCCTGTGCATAAAACGACACTGCGGTTTTGAAAACCGTCACAGCCTTATCCGCCCGCTCCATCTTTTGATAAGCATGCCCGAGAAAACTTAAGGAGCGCATTTTGAGTTGTGGATTGTTTTCCTGTTCACTAATCCTTAGAGCCTTATCTGTATAAAATACTGATGAATCATACATGCCCATATCAGCAAAAACATACCCGACATCCGCAAAAGCTTGTCCCTTTAATATGCTTAAGTCTAACTGATTTGCAATTTCTGCAGCTTGTTTATATCTATTGACTGACTCCTGCATTTGACCTAAATGCCAATAAACATTTCCTTCATATTTATATAGAACCAGGGAAATGCTATCGCCAAATGACTCCGACTCTCTGAAACCATCAATCAGTTTAAGCACACTATCTGGTGCCTGGTATTGGTATTGAGCGATGACTTTGAGTTTGTTTATCTGTTCATCAGTAGGTTGTGCAAAAACACTGGACATTTTCACCACGCACAATAAGATGAGAAACAGTTTATTCATAGCAGCAATTTAGCCATTCAAGTTAATCATAATATTCTGATGCACAGATTAAAGAGCATAAAAAAAGTCTGCCTTTCCAGACAGACTTTTTGAACATATATCTATGTGACCTAAGCCAATACTTCTTTTACTTTATCTGCTGCTTCCTGAAGGGTAATTGCAGAATGTACGTTTAAGCCTGACTCATCAATAATGGTCTTGGCTTCTTCGGCATTCGTTCCCTGAAGTCTAACGATAATTGGCACTGGAATGTCTCCAATGTTTTTGTATGCCTGAACTACACCGTTTGCCACTCTGTCGCACCTTACAATTCCACCAAAGATGTTCACCAAAATAGCCGCAACATTTGGGTCTTTTAAAATGATCTTAAACGCCTTTTCAACACGTTCTGCATTGGCAGTACCTCCTACATCCAAGAAGTTTGCAGGTTCTCCTCCCGATAATTTAATGATATCCATAGTGGCCATCGCAAGCCCCGCGCCATTTACCATACACCCCACGTTTCCATCAAGGTTCACGTAGTTCAAACCAGCCTCTCCTGCTTCAACATCTACAGGGTCTTCTTCCGAAATGTCTCTCATTTCAGCATAATCTTTGTGTCTGTACAAGGCATTTCCATCCAAGGTCACTTTGGAATCAACCGCAATGATCTTATCATCAGATGTCTTTAAAACAGGATTAATCTCAAACATGGCAGCATCACACCCAACGTAGGCACTGTATAAAGCGTAAACGAATTTGGTCATTTGCTTAAATGCCTGACCTGACAAACCTAAGTTAAAAGCCACACGTCTTGCCTGGAAACCTTGCAATCCAATAGTCGGATCAATCTCTTCTTTGAAAATCAAATGTGGTGTCTTTTCAGCTACCTCTTCAATATTCATCCCTCCTTCAGGAGAATACATAATAATATTTCTTCCGGTTTCTCTGTTCAACAATACTGACATGTAGTATTCTTCCGGCTCTGAATCACCTGGATAGTAAACATCCTGTGCGATCAGGACTTTATTGACTTTCTTACCGTCTTTAGATGTTTGTGCCGTTACCAAATGCCCACCCAAAATGCCATTGACTTTGTCGGGAACTTCATCCAGACCTTTCGCCAAAACAACACCATGAGATCCGGTTTCAGTAACCACCCCTTTACCTCTTCCTCCTGCGTGAATTTGTGCTTTCACCACGTACCACTCGGTACCCGTTTCTGCATTTAATTTTTTAGCCGCTTCAGTCGCTGCATCAGCACTATCAGCAACAATTCCTTCCTGAATCGCCACTCCAAAGCTCTTTAATATAGATTTACCTTGATATTCGTGTAAGTTCATTTCAACATGTTTAGATGTTCTCAAATGTAACAGTTATTCTTATACATTGTCGCATGAAATGGATAAAAAATTGCGAATTCATACAAGACATCAGGATTGTACGATCTTCAAGAAGATTCATTAAGTTTGTTCCAACAAAACAATAAACTTCCTGCTATTGATTAAAGCACAAAATATTAGCAAGTCTTATGGCGATCTAAATGTTCTGAAGGACATCAACTTAAGCATTCACGAAAGAGAAATTGTATCTATTGTAGGTGCTTCCGGAGCTGGAAAAACCACACTTCTCCAGATTTTAGGTACGCTCGACCGTGCCGACTCTGGTAGCTTACTCATTGATAATTCAGACGTTTTAAAACTGAATGACAAAGATCTGGCGAGCATCCGAAATCAAAAAATTGGATTCATTTTTCAATTTCACCAGTTATTGCCTGAATTTACAGCTCTTGAAAATGTGTGTATTCCGGCCTATATCGCCAAATCCAATGAAAAAGAGGCTCAAGCGCGTGCTGAATCACTTTTAGAACGGTTAGGATTGGCAGATCGCATGAAGCACAAACCAAGGCAATTATCAGGAGGAGAGCAACAAAGAGTGGCAGTTGCCAGAGCTCTGATTAATGAACCATCTGTTATTCTGGCAGACGAACCTAGTGGGAATCTGGATTCTCAAAATGCAAAAGACCTACATCAACTGTTTTTTGACTTGAGAGAAGAATTTAACCAAACCTTTATCATAGTCACGCACAATGAAGATCTTGCCAAAATGGCAGACAGAACGTTGACCATTGCGGATGGAATGATAATTGAAGCATAAAATTATATGAAACGACTGATTCAACTTTTAGCCTTTTTAGGAATTTGTATGTCTTCCAAGGCTCAAACTACAGAAAAATCTCTTTTATGGGAAATATCTGGAAATGGTCTCAAAAAGAGTTCATACATATACGGCACCATGCATGTTGGCGACAAGCGTGTTTACGATTTTAAAAAGTCCATGACCAAAGCATTCAAAAAAGCGGATATGCTCGCTCTGGAATTGAATATGGATTCTGTGAATCAAATGAGTGTGATGTCCAAATTACTCATGGACGGAGACACTACTTTGAAGGACCTCCTGAGTGATGACGAATATACTCAGGTAGAAACTTTTTTTAAAGACTCTCTCAACATGCCCTTAAGCATGTATAACAAGATGCAACCCATTTTCACCTCTTCCATTATTGGCACCAGAAACGTGGGAACAGAAAATGAAGATGCCTTGGACCTATACCTTTTCAAAGAGGCAAAAAAAATGGAAAAACCTGTGAGAGGATTGGAAGTCATCGAAGAACAGGTTGGAGCTTTCAACGCCATTCCTTATGACGCGCAAGCCAAAGCACTTCTTAAGTCAATTCAGGCAGCATATGGAGAAAACACCAATAGTTCTGAACCCAACATGGAAGAGATGATGAACTACTATGTGGAAGGCGATTTGGAAAAATTAGTGACTATGACAGAATCCCTTGATTCAGACGATCCTGAGATTTCTAAATTGTTTAATGAGGTTTTCCTGGTTAAACGAAACCACAATATGGCTAATCGAGCAGAACCCTTGATGAAAGAAGGCAGTGTGTTTATTGCTGTTGGAGCGGCTCATTTGGGCGGTAAAGAAGGGGTCATTCAATTGCTCAGAAATAAAGGCTACACGGTTAAAGCGAAATAAATTCTCATGCGCATCAAATCTCTGTTCTTGTGTATCCCCTTGGCTTACATAGCACATGGCTGTCTTGAATCCGAGCACGAAATTGAAATTCATCAAGACATCAATGAGACTGAGACGCCTGTTGATTCGCTGGAATATCTGGAAGACCTTGGAGAGAAACTCTTCTTTGAGCCCATGCTTTCGTTAGATCAGAGCGTACATTGTGCCTCCTGCCATATCCCGGAGCATGCTTTTGCCGATACTGTGCCATTTAGTTTAGGAGTTGATGGTAAGTTGGGAAAACGAAACACACCCAGTGCCATGAACTTATCCGGAAGAACAGAGTTGTTCTATGATGGCAGAGCGACCTCTTTGGAAGATCAAGTCCATTTTCCCGTTGAAGATGCTTTGGAAATGAATGTAAAAATGCACGTGGTGGTGGAAAGGTTGAAGAATACCCCACGTTATGTAAAATGGTTTGATTCGTTTTTTGAAGATGGCATTACCGAGAATAACATTGCCAGTGCCATTGCCGAATATGAACGTACACTTGAAACCGGGAATGCAAAAATTGATCAGGTAGCCCGAGGAGAGGCTCAATTCACAGAATCTGAATTAAGAGGTCAGACCCTTTTCAACGATCCGAAAAACAAGTGTTTCGATTGTCATGCAGGTGTTGATTTTACAAATGATGAATACCGGAATATTGGTTTATATGATGGCATTGACAAGAATGATCTCGGACGATTTAACGTTACACAAGACAGCGCTGATATCGGCAAATTCAGAGTGCCAGTTTTAAGAAATGTTGCCCTAACAGCACCTTATATGCATGACGGCAGTTTTCAAACATTGCTTGAAGTTGTAGACTACTACAGTAATCCATATGATGTTGTTCCAAGCCCCATCAACATGGACAGTTTAATGATCGAACCACTTGATCTCAGCGATCAGGATAAAATCGATTTGGTCAACTTTCTCAAAACCCTGACAGACGAGCAGTTTCTGGATTAGTTAATTGAGACACTGTCCTGGAATTTAATTTAATCTCCAATTCTTCTTAGTTTTTCCATGACAAGTAGTATTTTGGTGGTTTCAATAAAATCGAGTACCTGAGTACTCACAACTACATTAAAACCAAAAACTATGAACAAAAAATTGTTTTTATTACCCATTATCGCAGGTGCCTTGCTCTTAAATTCATGCGGAGGCGACGAAGGTAGCGGAGACGGAAAAGAAGGAGAAGACAAAGAAAGTAAGGAAGAACTTGCGGAAGTCAGTACAAATGTGTCTGTAGAGGCTTCTGCTGAGGAGCACGACCTATCAGCAGTTGATTTTACACACGTTACGGCTTTTAAGTATGGAAGATCGATTAACGCTACCAAAGTTAGAAAAAGTCATGTGGTGGTGTTCTCAAATCAGGAAATCACGCTAAGTGATCTGTACATGTATACGTCTCAGGCTCAACCTGGACAGTATTATATCATTCTTGAATTCCTTGGAGAAATGGAAGATGCCGATAGCGACAATCCTGCTGATGTAAGCACGGGAGACTTCAAAGTGGCATCTATGTTCGATGAAGGAAAGGTTGTTGATGTATTCTGCATGCGCGGAAATGATGAAGGCAGGAATGACATGATCGTATCTCAGAAGAGCAATCCCAATGGAACGGCTAAGCTCACTACCGCAGACGACAGTGGCATTTCCGGAAGTGTCGATTTAAGCGTTGGCGGACTATCTCTTAAAGCTGATTTCAGCACACCTTTTGAAAAAGACTATTGGACCATGGCCATGGAGCAAAAGGAGAAGATGAAGAAAGCCATGGAGAACATGAAATAATTACACAACCAACGTACATCAGGCGTCAACTGATATACCTGTTTTTGATCCTTACTCCTTTCTTTTCAAAAGGCAAAGGGTTTGATCATGATTTCCAAAGCGATGGAACCAACATATTTGAGAAGACTCAACTTGGAGATTTGGAGATTTTGCACTCGTTTAAGTGGGCATATGATATAGACACTATTGAAGCTCAGCATGTGACTTTCTCAGAGGGAATGGTACCTGCTGAGCTTTCAAAAAACACTTATTTGCACATTGATTTTCCGGCGCGAGAGTTTAATCGGGATGCTTTTCTGAGAACGGATTCCGTGCAGTACCACATTGGAGAAGCAAGTTTTACAAGCCAATTATTATCGGATTTTTATGTGAAGGGATTGTCTTCTGGCGAACATCAAATTTCCGTCTATCGATTCAAAGATGGAGACACTCTACATTTTGATTATGTGGCTAAAAACGGATTTGTGGTTGCGCTTAACACAAATGGAGAGGAGGAAGTTGATGAACCCTGGATCACCAATCAGGCTGCCGTGTTTGGTTTAATGTGCCTTATTCTGGGATTCGTGTTCTACACATCTGACAACCCCAAATTCAAGAAATTTTATACCATCTTACCCGGGCTGGTTCTATGCTACCTGATTCCAGCCCTACTCAATACTTTTGGCGTCATTAGCGGCGAAACAGTTGGTTTGTATAAACCGATCAAAACCTACCTACTTCCTGCAAGTTTGGTGCTTATGACGCTTGCCATAGATTTTAAAGGCATTGCCCGTCTTGGAAAAAAGGCCGTTATCATGTTCTTTACCGCAACTGCCGGAATTATTATCGGGGGCCCTTTGGCTATAATGATCGTTGGGTCTTTCAGTCCTGAGACCGTTGGTGGAATTGGAGATGCAGCTGCCTGGAAAGGTTTTGCTACTCTGGCAGGAAGTTGGATTGGTGGAGGAGCCAATCAACAAGCCATGCTCGATTTGTATGGCTACGACATGAAATTATACACAGGTATGGTTGCAGTGGATATTGGTGTGGCCGCCATCTGGATGACGGTGCTCCTCTATGGGGCAGGAAAAGCAACTAAAATTGATAAATGGCTGAAAGCAGATTCATCAGCTATAGAAAAACTAAAAACTTCCTTAAGCGACTATCAGGGTTCAATTGCCAGAGTTCCGAGCAGCAAGGACCTTATGGTGATACTCGGAATTGCCTTCGGAGCAGTTGGTATTTCACATTTTTTAGGAGAAGAGCTATCAACCTGGTTTGTGGAAACCTTTCCGGATAACCTTGACCTACCTTTTGCCAGTCAGTTCTTTTGGGTAGTGGTGCTTACCACGACCATTGGAATCATTTTGTCGACCACAAAAATGAGAGAGTATGAAGGTGCCGGCGCTTCAAAAATTGGAACGGTTTTTATCTATCTTCTGGTGGTAGCTATAGGCATGAACATGGATTTGCAGAAGATTGTTGAAACCCCTATGCTATTGTTAGTTGGGATCATTTGGATGGCAATTCATGTCATCATTCTCATCATTGTGGCTAAAATCATCAAAGCACCTTTCTTCTTTGTTGCTGTGGGATCAAAAGCCAATGTAGGGGGCGCCGCATCTGCTCCGGTGGTCGCGTCAGCTTTTCATCCATCTTTAGCGCCCGTTGGCGCACTTCTTGCAGTGCTTGGCTATGCCGTGGGTACATATGGCGCCATTTTGTGCGCTCAGATGATGCAATCAGTGGCACCATAAGTAGTGAGGTTATTATTAGGCATATTATTGTTCGTTGGATTTTCGGCCTCAGGTCAAATTGTATTCGATAAAATTGTTCACGACTTTGGCATCATAAAAGAGCATGGCAATCCGGTTGAATTCAAGTTTTATTTTAACAATAATTTTGATCATCCCATAGAACTCAAATCTGTTGAACCAAGTTGTGGATGCACGGTGGCTAATTTTGAGAAAAAACTCATTCCGGCAAAAACCAGATCGTGGATTACGCTCCAATATGATCCGAATGGCAGACCAGGTTATTTCCTCAAACCAGCAGAAATCATCTTCAAATACGGGGAGCAAGAATACCCAAGAGACATTGCTGTTAAAGGCTTCACGAGCAACAATCAATCCCAGAGTTATTTGAGCGATCATCAAAACCAACTTCACATTGAAATCGCTCCGCTAATGCATCATATTAAGTACTCAGATAGGTGGAATACACATCTTCATCCTAAGTTCCAGACTTTTGTAAACGACATCACTTTTATCATAGATCAATACGATTTTGTTGAACTGGAAGTGAACCTGATGCTGACTGACACCAACCAATTAAGTCATCACAAGCAACAAATTACTCAATTTAAAGAACTCATCAGACAGGAATTGACACGAAGGAACTATCCGGACTTCTCAGTTGGCTTTATTTTTAAGACCGACATCCTTGGAAGTGACGATCCGGAGACCTCTTCGGTTTTAATGGTATATCCCAAAGATTTCGTTAACCATTTCATTGAAGAATCCATTATTTCCTACACAAAAAAGAAAGAAGTCTCATCAGTGCCAAAAGGGCTCAAGAGAAGAATGATTCACTACACTGATATCGTGCCAAAAGACAAAAAATTCTATCAAACGGAAACCTTTGAACGCTTTATAAAAAGAGCCACCAGAGGATACATGTCTCACGGACAATTGTGGTTTGGTTTGAGCATCTATTCAAACACTGAAACAAATTCCAAAGCGCTCTCTAAAATTGAAAAACGGATCAAAAATATGTTGATAGACGAAGGGCTTGAAGCTGAATTTATCTACCAACTACCTACAGACACATTGAATGATGAATTGGAGATAGTGAGACTAGCAGAGTACCTCCCTCCTGCTCAACCAGATAATAACTCACAAAAAATTGACAGCCTGTTATTCTATCAGCTCTTCTCGTCTGAGCAAAACTCCGAATACCTGGAAACCGACGGTCGGGTCATTCAAAACCTACCAGCATATTTCCAGCAAATTAAGAACTACGTTAAAAGAGTGGATACCACCAACGTCCATTTTATTCAGATGATGGATCACGTTATTGACCTAATCAAAGACAATAAAAAAATTGAACTTGTAATGGAAAGTAGCGCCTCCAAAGCACCTGCACAAGTGGATGTGGACAATATCTATGTAGCCAGAATCAGAGCCACGGAATCTAAAGAAATCATCAAAAAATATATGATGGATCGAGGACTTTTGGAAGAAGACATAGTCTTTAAGGAAACAATCCCTCTTATTTCAGGACCAGAGTATGATCTACAGCACTATATTCCTCAGTACTATTATTACTTTCAATATTTGAAATTGATCCCGGTATATAAAGTCCCGGAAAAGCTTTTCTCCATTCCTCCCTACAAGGTGCATATGGTTAAGAATTCTGTTGATTTAATGGAAGATTCCAAGATTTTCCAGAGCTTTCTTGATAAAATTGCCTTGCGCATCCAGGAACAAGGATATGTCAAACTGGTGATCGAATCAAGTAGCTCCAAAGTTCCAACCAGCTATAAAATTGGAAAAAATGAACATCTCTCCTACCATCGGGCGCAGCAAGCCAAAAACAAAATTTATGAAGGTGTGAAGGCAAGAGGATTTAACCCTTCCAAGGTGATTATTGTAGAAGAACGGATTTTGGTTCAGGGACCTGACTATGAAAAAAGCATGAGTCCGGATGACGAGCGCTTTAAACCATTTCAGTACATCAAGGTATTGACGGCAGATCAGATTTTTGAAAAGCAGTGAAAATAGCCTGGCACCCTATATATTGTCATCCTTTACCAGAAGGCCATAGGTTTCCGATGATCAAATACGACCTATTGCCAAAACAACTGGTTTTGGAAGGTGTTATAGAATCGGGTCAAATCTTTGAGCCTGAGATGGCGAGTGATGCTCAAATCGCGCTTGCTCACGAAACCCATTACATCCATAAATTAAATACTTTAAGTCTTACCAGACGTGAAGAACGCACAACAGGCTTCCCTCTCAGCCAAGAACTGGTAAATCGTGAAAAGAAAATTGTTGGTGGCACCATCAACTGTGTGCAACATGCTTTGGAAGATGGAGTGGCATTCAATACCGCCGGCGGGACACATCATGCTTACCCTGATCATGGGGAGGGATTTTGTTTGTACAACGATATAGCCGTAAGCGGCTTGTGGGCTTTGCAGGAAAATTGGGTCAAAAAAATACTGGTCGTCGATCTGGATGTGCATCAAGGAAATGGAACAGCTAAGATCTTTGAGAATGACAACAGGGTGTTTACCTTTTCTGCCCACGGCGCTAAAAACTATCCCCACCGAAAAGAATCAAGTGATTTGGATGTCGCTTTTGAAGATGGCACACAAGACGAGATGTATTTGAATCAAATTACAACAATTCTCCCCAGACTTATTGATGAACATACCCCAGACTTAATTCACTACCAATGTGGCGTGGATATCTTGGAAAGCGACAAACTGGGTCGGTTAGGTTTGAGCTTGGAAGCCTGCAAACAGAGGGATGCACTCGTTTTAGGTCTAAGTCATGAAAAAGGCATCCCCACTGTGTGCACCATGGGTGGTGGTTATTCTGAGGATATTAAGGTGATAATTGATGCGCACGTGAATACTTATAAGGTGGCTGCAGACTTGTTTCATTAACGCCCGTAACTGATCCAAAGATTGTGCTCAGCCTTGAGTTTGGACAGTTCTATTTTCCAGTCATCTTTTTCCTCAGCATCACGATCATGTATATTGGTTTCCTTTACAATTTGTCCTCGATACTGGTTGAAATAAAACACATCATCCAAGTGCTGAATATCCACTACAGAAGGCAGTTTAATCTTATATTTAGCCAGGTACTGTCTAATCTCCGGATAATAGAGAGAATAACTCGGCTTTTCATCCGTCTTATTTTTATAAAAGCTCAAACCAATCTGCCGTGCATCTCCCATCAGATTATCTGAGGAGAAAAAGAAGTCTTCTTTGGTCTCCATTTTGCTGTAATCCCAAGCATCCATGGAGCGCTTCATTTCCTTTAGTTCATCGTCTGTCACCAACTCCTTAAACTGACAGTTTTTTCCATAGTGATACCATTTCACATCCGTCTTGGCTAAATCTTGGAGAATCTGCTTCAAATTAATTTGTGAAAACAATTCCTTTTCGTTCTCAACATTCAACTGCCTGTATAAACGTTTGGAATAGACATATTCTCTTTCCGACAAAAATTCGTATTCATAGTTATTGTTGACGTTTCGTTTCATCACAAAATCAGGGTACTTAGCATATAGTTGTTTGTAAGGATGGTCTGAAACGGGGTAAATAAACTCAAATTCAGTATTACTGGTATAGTGTCTCCTAATCAAAAGATTACCTGTAGAATCCCAAACAGACCACATGCCTACTCTTTGACCGTTGTAAAATTCGCCAAGGACTTTTATTTTATTGTTGGCGTAAAATTCCGAATAAATTCCATGCGCTTTTTGATCTTTAGTACTCATATTAAGATACTTCCCAAGACTTTTAGAATCAAATCCCGATTTTCTGACAATACGAAAACCAATATATCTTGATGAGCTGTCCTGATATTCATAACGGCCTCCATAATAAGACTTTCTTTCCTGATCATTTGCGTGGAAAGAACGGCCGTAAAACCACTTTCTTTTCATGGACGGTGGATCTTGTTCCCTGGCATCATAAGTATAATCTGCAACAGAGTTTTCCGCGTACTCCAGAACACTTTCATCATAAGCTGTGAGCGTCCATGATTCTAAAAGCTCGTCATTCGATTTATTTGGTGTGTAGATTTGCTCGTAAGCTAATAATTCACTCATGTGAGGCAGATCATACGTATAATCAAGCCCTTGTTCATGCGCCTTTTTCGTCAGCCAGCGACAATAATTTCTTGCCACCTTCCAACTAATACCAGGTATCGGAAGATCTAAATACTGCTCGCTAGACAGCAATTCATTGGCTAACTCATTACTAAACCTCTTTGTATTTGGAATTTGTGATTGATAGAATGCTACTCCCGAATCCTTTTTCACCGATTCCAGATAAATCTTAAACTCTCTTACAGTGATCAAACCAGACATGCTCATCGGTTTGACTGTAGCCAGATCTAATTGTTTTTTCATATTTCCCGTGAGCGATCTGAAATTTAGATCTGTTTCCGGCACAGGATAAAACTGTCCCCACAAAACACCAATAAATAACAGATTTAAACCGAGTAAAATTACCTTCATACCATTCAATTTATTCAACAATTTCATACAACTCTTTGGCTCTAACACGATAGCAGCTGTTAAAATGCCACCATTCACTTTGGATATTAAAAAAGCCTGCTTTACCCATAACCGATCTGAGTAACTGACGATTTTTAATGTGTATTTGTGTGATCTTGCCCTCTGTCAACATTTGTTGCTCCTTCACAGGCCATGCCTCAGGACTTGGATCATCAAACCCTGCCCCCATATCTAAAGGTATTCCTGAAGAATTCGCTATAGTCAGATCAATGGCAGCACCATAATTATGAATG
The DNA here is from genome assembly GCA_030433115.1 of Bacteroidia bacterium. Classification (GTDB taxonomy): domain Bacteria; phylum Bacteroidota; class Bacteroidia; order Flavobacteriales_D; family JAUILH01; genus JAUILH01. The sequence continues at coordinate 18,406 of JAUILH010000042.1, forward strand.
GAACCATTGACCGGGTTTGACACAAACTTCACTTTCTTGTGAATGGGCATATCCAGTACATCCCACATCTTTTGTTGGACCGACCTTGGTCTTACCGCATCATAAATCAACAAACTTAAAGACGAGTCTTTTTCCTTGAGATAAGCCTGCGCTTTAATTAACTTCTCAGCCACATCTGGTTGCAAATAGGCTTTATCAAAATCTCCATATACATCTTCCCCGATAAAATTGTCTAACGTAGAATACTTTAGGTCTACCATAATACCTGAATCCAGAGACTGAACGTTTACCAGACCTTTCTCAATTAAACTGAGCTCCAACTCGCTCATTACAGGAACCATTGCCGTCACTTCTTCAACCATATCAATCTCCACATCAAGTGTATCTTTTTGAACTACTTTGAGCGAGTCTTTCTTAATCGATTCCTTCCTGTGTTTCTGAGGTTCTGTAGACTCTGAACAAGCACTTAATAAAAATAATATGGCGCCAATATATCTAATCATTATGTTTGTAAAGATTAAAAAAAATGAGCTCTCAGGCACCACATAGCATCATAATGATTCGCCCAGCCAATTTTGGATATAACGTGGAAACGGCAAAAAGTAACAGTTTTCAAAACAGTCTTGAGTCGAACAACATAGAATCAACCGTTTTAGCAGAATTTGACGGTATGGTGCGTGCCTTGAGATCAGCAGGTATTGCCGTTGACGTGTATGACGATTCACCCTTACCGATTAAACCAGATGCTGTTTTCCCAAATAACTGGTTCTCCACACACCCAGATGGTAAAATCATCACTTATCCCATGCTGGCAGAGAACAGACGTTTAGAAAGGCGACAAGACATTATTGAGACACTTACAAATCACTACCAATATAGCTCAATCCTGGACTGGACACATCACGAAAACGAACAACGTTTTTTAGAAGGAACTGGCAGCATTATTTTCGATCACATTCACAAAACTGCTTATGCTTGTGAGTCTCCCAGAACAGATATTAAGCTGCTTGAGCAACTGTGTGCTAAAATTGGCTACTTGCCTATTTCATTCCAAAGTCATGGTTTGGATGGAACGGCAATTTATCACACCAATGTAATGCTATCAATCGGTGAAGATATTGCATTGGTTTGTGCTGAAAGCATTCCATTTGAAATGGAAAAAAGGCTACTCCTAAAAGCACTTAAAAAGCATCATAAAGTTATTGAGTTAGACTTTTCTCAGATGAACCAGTTTGCCTGTAATTGTTTAGAAGTAGAACGCAAAGATCAGAAGAATGCCCTGGTGATGAGCACTACAGCTAAAAACAGTTTAAGAATTGATCAAATAGAAAAAATCGAAGACTATCTGGAAATTGTTGCAGTTACTATCCCTACAATTGAAACCATTGGAGGAGGCAGCGCGCGTTGCATGATGGCTGGTATTCATCTCAAAAAATAAGCATCTGGTATTTGGATGTATGAAAAGTCATCTCTACCACTGTGGAGAGATCTCTTATATCAAAGTAGCAGAGATTTCTTCGCGCTGGTCGAAATGACTCCTAGATTTTAGAACATCCAAACGACCAAATACCAGAATAGTGCTTTATTTATATCACCTCTATTTCCTTATCATGAACTATTTGGTAGGTAAATTTGATGATTTCGGTTTGTCCGGGCTTCAGTTTTAACTTCCAGCTCAGCAAGCCTGTGAGATCTTCCAAATCAGCACCATTCAGCGCGACTTGTTTAATTTTAATCCTGTCATCCTTAGATACCGGTATTTGATCTTTGATAGAAATATCTGCCATAGACTTATTAGTATTCTTAATAGCCAATTCAATGGTGATTTCACGGGTTTTGTTCTTTCCGATTAACTTTTCTTTGGCGTCATCATCAATCTTTTTTCGGGTAATCTCAATACCTCTCTCACGTCCTATAGCCAGCGACATGGTATCACTCATGTTTTCAGGTCTGATCTCTGTCTCTCCAACAAAAGAATTGTCGAAATAAATATTGGCTCTTGCCGGTAGAATGTTCAAAGCACGCCAGTTGGTGATGTTTGCCAACAAAAAAGCATCTGTATTGACTTTGGGAACTGAAATGTAATTGAATGAAGAATTCAAAGGCGTATTTCTAACCACCAACATGTTTTCCTTTCCATCTGCGGAAATAGAATATCGATTCTTGATTTTAAACTCCACATTTGACAGTGTTTTGTCAGTATTAGAAATTAAGCTGGGAGGTAAAATAAATTCATCTCCCCCACCATTGGAATCGTATCCAGCCAATGCCCTTGCATTGGCAAAAGTTTCGGAACTTGTTGGCATAACAGTATTGCTATGAATGTTGCCATAGAACTTTTGAGCTGCATTATGGTTATCGATAAGTCCATTCGATTGATTGATCGTTAAGCTCTTCTGCTTTTGCTGAAATCGACTCTTTTCCATGATCTCCCATACAGCCAAGGTTGGCATAGTAAAGCTACATTCCTGATTAAAGGTGGATAAGGTCAAATTAACATTGCTCCAGTCTTCACCAGTTTTCTGAAAAATACTCGCTTTGTAGGTCAAGCTCACGGCATCATTGACAGATTTTGCGCGCAAATCATATGAAGGCACCCAACCTGCTCTATCCACCAAATAATTGACATCAAAATTTATTTCAGCCGCATAATCAGCATGCACAGTTAGCACGATTTGATGCACTTGTGGTTTTACTTTTGGTTTGACCGTTTTGTGCTGACTGTAATTTCTCAAATCATTGAGTTTGGTTTGCGTATTGTTTTTCTTTTGTCTCAATTTATGGTCTCGTATTTTGAGTTTGGTTATTTGAGACTCGATGATCTCCAACCTTTCGTGATAAAAATCTACTGCCACCATAAAGAGAGCAAGTGAATCTGATTGATGATCTCCTCGAATGGTTTTATTATTGGCGATAATATTTTTCTCTGTTGCCAAATTATTGAGTTGGTTTTTAATCTTATCTATTCGTAGATTTTGATAAAACAAAGAATCTTCAAGTGCTGAAATGGCCTTAACAATTCTCTCTGGCAATGGCTCCGAAATAGTCACTGGATCGTTGTATTCAATATTATGCTTAACATCTAAAATCAAGGCAGAACCAGAACAGCTCGCCTGGATACTTTTCTTATTTAAATAAGGGGACACATCATTTATGACGATTTCATTCGTTCCCTTTTTCACATAACTCTTTGCCTTTCGGTACACCTGAGCTCCGTTTAAATACACCGTTACATCAGATATTTTTGAATCGACCTTATTGGCCACCGCAGGTTTTGCCATGATTAATATCAGGCCAAAAAGCAATATTTGTGTCTTCATATCATTATGATTTATAGTTTCAACAAACTTAATAGCCAAATGAAATTATATGTAGTGAGAGATGGTCAACCGCCTTACTCACTTGGTGAAAGTTGTTTTATATCTCCTTTTTCTTTCACGGTTTTTAAATTATCTTTGACGGCTTAATATTTGAGGCATGGCCATACAACTTTCCGAACAAGAAGTCCAAAGAAGAGACTCATTAAACAAGCTTAGAGAACTAGGTATTGACCCTTATCCAGCTGCACTATTCCCCGTTAACAGTTCATCAACCGATATTAAAAACAACTTTGAAGAAGGGAAAGAAGTCATCATTGCCGGAAGGTTAATGAGTCGACGAATTATGGGCAAGGCATCCTTTGCGGAAATTCAGGACGCTGATGGCAGAATTCAAGTCTATTTTAATAGAGATGAGATGTGTGCTGGTGAAGACAAAACCATGTACAATGATGTCTTCAAAAAATTAACAGATCTTGGAGATTTCATTGGCATCAAAGGAACGCTTTTCACGACACAAGTAGGAGAAAAATCTGTATCCGTGACGGAATTCACCATGCTTTCAAAATCCTTAAAACCTCTCCCACTTCCTAAAACTGATAAAGAGGGGAATACTTATGACGCTTTTACAGATCCTGAATTGCGTTACAGACAACGCTACGTTGATTTGGTGGTAAATCCTCATGTGAAAGACATTTTCGTTAAAAGAACGAAATTGTTCAACGCCATGCGTCAATACTTTAATGATGCAGGTTATATGGAGGTAGATACACCGGTACTTCAACCAATTCCTGGTGGAGCAGCTGCCAGACCATTTATTACACACCACAATGCCCTGGACATTCCCCTTTACATGAGAATAGCCAATGAATTGTATCTAAAGAGATTGATTGTTGGTGGTTACGAAGGTGTCTATGAATTTTCAAGGAACTTCAGGAATGAGGGAATGGACAGAACCCATAATCCTGAATTTACTGCCATGGAAATTTATGTAGCCTATAAAGACTACAATTGGATGATGGCTTTCACAGAAGGGTTATTGGAAAGCTGTGCGATGGCTGTTAATGGATCTACCAAAGCTGTATTTAATGGTCAGGAGATCGACTTTAAAGCACCCTACGCCAGAGTTACTATGCGTCAGGCAATTATTGACTTCACTGGATTTGATATTGATAGAAAATCTGAAGCCGAATTACGTGAAGCCGCTCAAGGCATGGGTATTGAAGTTGATGACACCATGGGCAAAGGCAAATTGATTGACGAGATTTTTGGTGAAAAATGTGAAGGCAATTACATCCAACCTACCTTCATTATCGACTATCCGAAAGAAATGTCTCCTCTCTGTAAAGAGCACCGTGATAATCCTGAACTAACTGAACGCTTTGAGTTGATGGTATGCGGAAAAGAAGTCGCCAACGCCTACTCCGAGTTGAACGATCCAATAGATCAAAGAAACCGTTTTGAAGAACAATTAAAGCTAGCCGATCGCGGAGACGATGAAGCCATGTTTATTGATCAAGATTTCCTGAGAGCTCTAGAATATGGAATGCCTCCTACTTCAGGCCTTGGAATTGGCATGGAGCGTTTACTTATGTTCTTGAGTGATAACCAGTCCATCCAGGAAGTAATGTTCTTCCCGCAAATGAAACCAGAGAAGTTTTCTGAGAAAAAATCACTTGAATTAAGTGAAAATGAAAAAGCTATTTTTGATATCATTTCAGAGCGTAAATCAATGAATTTGAATGATTTAAAAGAAGCTGTTGGATTGTCGAATAAGCAATGGGATAAAGGAATTAAGGCACTCGGCAAGCTTGGAGTCACAAAAGTGACGAAAACAGACGATAATTTGATCGTAGATTTCACAGGTGAGTGATAAGCCTAATAAATACAATACTTTTAGAGTGATATTATAAAAACACACAGTAATAAATGCTGTGTGTTTTTTTGTTATAAATTTGTTACATTTTTGTTATTTTCGCAAATAATGCCGAATGTTCATCTAAGAGAAAGAAAATTAAAAGACGGGGTAGTTGGATTCTACTTGGACTATTATGTGAGTGGAACTCGCTACTATGAAACATTGGATATTAAAATTCGACCTGAGTACGATAAGAAAACTCAAAAAGCACTTAGAAACAAAGCAGAATCAATTCTTTTAAGCAAACGATCTGCGATTCTAGTCAATCAACACCCAGAAGTTTTCAAGAGAGATTTAGAACGTGGTAGAGGTAATTTCTTCATTTTGTTTGAAGAAATGAAAGAACTGCGTAAACAGACTTCTCCAAACACTTATAGCGTATGGGATAATGTAGAGAAATTACTTGAAAAATTTCATGGTTCAAAGGAATTAGAATATCGCCATGTGAATCTAAATTTCTGTCAACGGTTTCTTGCATTTTTAAGAAAATACAAACACCCAACCAAAGGAACGTTTGCGAATAGCTCTATTCTTACCTATTACAGGAAGTTTCAAAGTGTGGTAAAAGAAGCCCATAAAATGGGCCTTATCAGAGAGGATTACTCTTCAATGGTTAAGCGTCCACCAAAGGATAAACGAGACGAGATAACACGCGACACTTTAACTATTAATGAAATAAAAGCTATCAAAGAAACTCCATTCTTTAACCCTGATATAAAAAATGCTTTTCTATTTGCTTGTTTCACGGGATTGCGAGTTTCAGATTTAAGAAGGTTGACTTGGAAATATATTTCACTCATAAATGGCGCTGAAGGTGATAAAGATGCTATTTACATTATAGAACTACAACAAAAGAAAACAAAAAAGCCTGTGGTGATCCCATTCACTCAGGATACGTTTGATTTGATAGGTAAGAAACGAGGACTCGATGAAGACAATGTTTTCACTATCCCCGATACAAGTGGATCAGCTAGTAGAACTGTACGTAGATTGCTAGAACGTGTTGATTGTGATTCCCTAAAAAAGAAGAAAATCACTTTTCATTCAGCTCGGCATACATTTGCTACACTATGCGTTAATTCTTTTGGGGATATGTATGCTACCCAACGACTTATGGGGCATAGGTCGAGCAAGTCAACGGAAGGTTATGCACAAAAAGAAGTTTCCTCCTTAGTCAAAGCGATTAAACAATTACCCTCATTATAAAACATTAAAACTATGACATTAGAACAAATTCAAGAGCACGCGGATGCACTATTTCAGGAGTTAGAAAAGAAAAAGATACAGGATGAAAAAGGTGATCTTGATTACAATGGAGAATACAGAATTTATGCGAATAATAAAATCTGTGCTTTTTTCAAAAAAGTAGCAGAAACAAGCGACTTGTTAGACTATTATTCTGTTCCAAGTGAATACGACGGCTTTATTAGAGGAATCTTGATGTTCAAGAGTAAAAGTTCTCCAATTGATATTGATCTCGTTTGTTCTAAGAGATACATTAATGTTCCAATATGGTTTAAAAAAGTATGCATCATGTATTTGGATATATCTTTTAGTAAAATGATAAATCCAAGTGACGTTTTTTGTTCTAAAATCAAATGGTTCATTGATGCAATCGATAACTTTCAAAACACCATTCAAGGCTATCAAAGTCAAGGCGAAACATACTTAGATACAATAGACAGACTAGGAACAAACTCAAGTAAATACAAATTATTTGGACAAGAAAAAATGGACCAAAAGGAATTCAATATGCTTGAATTAGGGGGGCTCTTATTTTGGTTAAAGGATGACCTAGATATTCATGGTTGGGATTTTGATTGTAGCATTGGAAAAAGCTTAAGCGGCGGTGAAAAAGACTACTTGTTCTTTAGATTAGATTTTACTCGTTTTGAATTATATGAAGCATATCTTGAAGCCAGAAAAGAACACAAACCATCAATGGCTTATCCACTAATTCAAAAGGGTGTTCACAAAGCCTATAGAAATTATATTGAAGGGTTATTGAAAGACTTAAAAGTGATTGGTTAAATTGACATTAACCCAATGCACTTTGATAGAATCAAAGCTTACTTGTATTAAATTTAAAACAAGTCGTTTTTCAAAATCTTAGTTTTTACTTTCACAGAAGTGTGATCTAACACTTTGAATTTTCCTGTATATAAGAATATATGATAGGCTTGGTTAAACCTCACTAGAGTTTCCTAAAATCACATTCGACACTTAATTTACTGACTCAAACGTAAATAGATTACGTAGTGAGCATTTAAACTTGTATCAAGTTTAAATAAAAACATCTTATATTTTCCTATGTTTTGTGTTTGTTCATTACTATATTTAACCGCATGTTCTTCAAATCTGAACATTATGAACCGCATAAAAGAAGTATTAGAGGAAAAAGGCATTAAGCAAGTTTGGCTTTCTAAAAAGCTGAACAAAAGCTTTAGCATGGTGAACGACTATTGCAACAATAGAAGACAACCGAGTTTAGAAGTGTTGTACGAAATAGCAAAAATATTAGACGTTAACCCAAAAGAGTTATTGATTTCATAAATGATTGAATAGTGAACGCAGTTGAAATAGAAGAAGCAGTAACAGATCTTGCCTTAAAACCATTTGAGGCCAAGGAATTTCCTTTTTCTTTTTTAGAGGCATTTGGAAATAAGAGTACAACTATTAAAAAGTTGCGATCAGGTACATCAAATAAATCTGATGTTAAAAATGCAATTCTACAACGCAACAACATTCATATACTATCATGTAAAAAAGGAAAAGTAACTGAGTCTTTAGAAACACTTCGAAATAGCCCATCAACTAAAAAAAATAAAGCAGAATTTATTTTAGCAACAGATGGTCTCGATTTTCAAGCTGAAAATATGCTTACCGGCGAAACAGTGGCTTGTGAGTATAAACACTTCCATAATTACTTTGGGTTCTTCCTTTCTCTGGCAAATATTACAACAGTAAAACAAATACGTGAAAGCGCATTTGATATTAAGGCTACAAGTCGTTTAAACAAACTATATGTCGAGCTATTACAGCATAACCCTGATTGGTCAAGCATTGAGCGTAGACATGAAATGAATCATTTTCTGGCTAGGTTAATTTTTTGCTTTTTTGCTGAAGACACGGACATATTTAATGGAAATGATCTTTTTACAAGCACTGTACAAGAAATAAGTGATCCAGACGCTTCAAACACTCATGAAGTAATAAGTGAGATTTTTAGAGCAATGGACACGAAACCTGAAAATCGAGATGCTGAAAAAATCAAAGTTTGGGGTAAGAAGTTCCCTTATGTAAATGGTGAATTGTTTTCAGGATCTACTGAGGTGCCTAAGTTCACGAAAATTGCTCGATCTTATTTATTACATGTTGGTAGTTTGGATTGGAAACAAATCAACCCAGATATCTTTGGTTCAATGATTCAAGCTGTTGCTGATGAAGATGAACGCGGTTCACTTGGGATGCATTACACCTCAGTACCAAATATTCGAAAGGTATTAAACCCTTTATTTCTAGATGATCTAAGAGATCAGTTAGAAAAAGCAGGAGATAACAAGAGAAAATTACTTAATCTTCGAAATCGAATAGCACGTATACGTGTTTTCGACCCAGCATGTGGGTCTGGAAACTTCCTGGTTATTGCTTACAAGGACATGCGTAAAATTGAAAACGACATCAATGTAAAGCGTGGTGAAATAAATAAGGGAAGTGAAATCCCGTTAACTAATTTTAGAGGTATTGAAATTAAAGATTTTTCAGCTGAAGTAGCTCGATTGGCGTTAATAATAGCCGAGTATCAATGTGATGTACTATACAGAGGGCAGCGTTTAGCTCTTGCAGAATTTCTTCCCTTAGATGCTGAAAATTGGATAACAAAAGGAAATGCGTTAAGAATTGATTGGTTTTCTGTCTGTCCACCTACTGGAACAGGAGTTAAATTACAAGGAGATGATTTATTTTCCACACCACTTGATCAATCAGAAATAGATTTTAAAAATGAAGGTGGTGAAACTTATATCTGTGGCAACCCTCCATTTTCGGGTACAAGGAAACAAACAGATGAACAAAAGAAGGATTTAGAGAGGGTTTTTAAAAGTTATGTAAAAAATTATAAAAGGATTGATTACGTAGGTGCATGGTTCTTTAAGGCGGCCTTGTATAGTCTTAAGACAAACACAAGAGTTGCGCTAGTAGCTACGAACAGCATATGTCAAGGACAACAAGTACCGTTGACATGGGCTGCGATTTTTAAACTTGGATTTAAAATTAGGTTTGCATATACTTCATTTAAATGGTCAAATCTTGCTAGCAATAAAGCTGGTGTAACAGTGGTTGTTGTTGGGCTAGACAATAGTTCCTCAGGCGAAAGAGTGATTTTTGATTCTGATACAAAAAAAGAAGTAGACTTTATCAACCCCTATTTACTCCCAAATAAAGTCGATATAATACCTGCTGCAAATAAACCATTATTTACAAATGAGGAAATGTCTCTAGGTGTTTACTACTCAAAATCTGCTGGACTAATACTTACAAAAGATGAGAAAAACCGACTTCTAAAAAATGGGGTTCCTTCAAAATTTGTAAAGCGGTTTTTAGGCTCTAATGAATTTATTAAGGGTTTAGAAAGATATTGTTTGTGGATTTCTGATGAAGATCTAGAAGAAGCTGTTTCTTATCCTTCAGTTTTAAAACGCATAAATTCCGTTAAAAAAGATCGATTAGAGACTAGAGATAAGGCAGTAAACAAGCTTGCTTTAAAACCGCATCAATTCAGAGAGTATAGAGGAACTGAAAAATTTAAACTATTCGTTCCAATTGTTAGTTCTGAAGCTCGGCAATATTTTCCAGCAGGAGTAGCTGATGATAGTATTATACCTACCAACAAAGCCTTTTACATGCCTAATGCTCCTTTATGGTGTTTGTCGGTTATCGTTTCTAAGCTTCATTTGATATGGCTTGCTACAATTTGTGGTAGATTGGAAATGCGATATTCATATTCAAGCACTTTAGGCTGGAATACCTTTCCAATACCAATCTTAACTCAAAAAAATAAACAAGACCTCACCAATTGTGCAGAAGAAATATTAATTGCAAGAGAACGACATTTCCCTGCAACTATAGCGGACTTATACGATCCGGAAAAAAT
>JAUILH010000202.1 GCA_030433115.1 Bacteroidia bacterium
CGTTTCCATAATTGAAAGGCTTAATTTCCGCTTCATAACCTTGTCCGGCAGCTTTCTCCCTATCTACAATTTCTTGATACTTCTTTCTAAAAGCTTTGTTGATATCCTCGGTTTTCGCAAGACCATCAATGCTGGTCATCAATTCTTCCGTCACATCCTCCATTTTCACAATGAAAGTGCAAGTCATGCCCGGATTGGCCAATTCATCTGCCCTGGTCATTGCCCAAAATCCATCCTCCAAATAATTGTGTTCTTGGGTACTGTGTGAATTAATGGCACTGAATCCACAATGGTGATTGGTTAACAACAAACCTTCATTGGAAATGACCTCTGCAGTGCATCCGCCATTAAATTGCACAATGGCATCTTTGATACTCGAATGATTAATGGAGTAGATGTCCTCGGCACTAATTTTCATTCCCATGGTCTTCATATCAGACTCGTTCAAAGCCTTCAACAAAGACGGAATCCACATGCCTTCCTCTGCCTTCGCACCAAACGACAAGCACAATGCAAACAATACAATTAGTTTTTTCATACGCTAAAATTGGAGTCCGAATTTACTAAGAATGTTTTAGATGCTTGTAGTAAAAGTGATGTGTGGTGAATTCATTTCTGTGATTTATTGGTTCATAGACTCGTTTTTCAGGTGATTCGTATATTTAGCTTATGAATCAGGCAAAAACAGTTGAACAGTATTTGAGCCAGTCGGAATGGCAGGAAGCTCTCTCACTTCTAAGGGAAATTGTACTGAGTACTTCACTCGACGAGACCATTAAATGGGGGATTCCCGCTTATACTTACAAAGGGAAAAACTTAATTGGTATGGCTGGCTTTAAAGCTTATTGTGGCCTGTGGTTTCATCAAGGTGTGTTTTTGAAAGATGAAGCCAAGGTGCTTGTCAACGCTCAGAAAGGTGTCACTAAAGCTCTCAGACAATGGCGTTTTTCTTCTGTTGAAGAGATTGAAGCCCAAAAGGACTTGATCAAAACATATGTTTTAGAAGCCATTGATAATCAGATAGCCGGAAAGGAGATGAAGGCAGATAAGAAAAAGCCTTTGATCATTCCGGACGAATTGCAAACAAGACTTGATAGCAATGCAGAGCTCAAGGCTAAATTTGAGCTGCTCAATCTTACCAGAAAGCGGGAATTTGCAGAACATGTTTCCAGTGCCAAACGCGAAGAGACCAGGTTGAAACGATTGGAAAAAATAGAACCAATGATACTGGAAGGGGTTGGTTTGAATGATAAGTATCGCTAAAACCTCAACTGAAGCGTCACATAATATGTTCGTCCTGGTGATGGCAATATCCCCGGACCAGGGTAGCCTGAAGCACGTCTGGTGAAATAGACCTCATCCAACAAATTATTGATCCCGGCCTCTAGTTTGACAAATTTGTAGGTATAATTGGCGGACAAATCCTGCACAGAATAGGCTGGTATCACACCATTAATGGCACTTGCAGTTGACACAGAGTTAGTAGCATCAGTATATTGAAACCCTGTAAATGCCAACTGCCAAGCCACTCCAAAATTATCATGTTTGAGATTGAGTCCTGTTTTCAAAGTAAATTCCGGGGCCAACTCCACCCTATTCCCTTCAATATTTGGATTGTCTTCACTGAGGTATTTGGTGTTAATGTATGCTGCATTGACAAAAGTATTCAGGGCAAATTGGCTGCTGTCATTGAATAAACGAATCCAATTCAAATTCACGAAACCTTCTACCCCTAGGTTTCTGGAGTTCGCAACATTGGTTCTGAGCATGTACACAGTGTTTAGCAAATCATCCTTCTGACTGATCAAGCCAATCCTATCTTTATAAAACAAGTAAAATCCACTGACATCAAAATTCATAGCCCCTTTAAACAGACTCCCTCGCATGCCTAAATCGCCACTAAAGCCCTTTTCGTCTGTGATCAAACTGTCTATTCTAAAATTGGGATTCACCACTCTGATATCGTTAAAAGTAATCGCCCTGTAATTTTGCGATATATTTCCATAAAACTCCAATTTTTCGGTCATCTCATAGCTTCCTCCAATCCCCGCTATTATGAAACTTCTGGCTCTATTTTGATTCTCGTCAAACTGTTTTTGTTCTATCACGTTTCCAGCCAGGTCTTTAATGGTTCGTACATAGTAACCTTCTGCTTGAGTGACTATGTGCTCAAAACGAATGCCTGGCACAAAGCTCAAACGTTCATTAACTAAAAAAATATTCTGCGCGAACAGGGCCACATTGTAGCTGGGGAATAAGTAATCCGAATCCAGACTGTCTGCCTGCAAATAGTTAAAATCTGGTCCATCACCAGCATCTCCTGCTCCTTGAGAAGCGCTACTTTTCCCTCTGTAAACTCTTACTCCTGCTAAAAAAACCTGAGGCAAAGTATCGCGCCCGTACCAACTGAGAAAGCGCGCTTCAGTGCCAATATTCTTAAAAGTGCCCGAAATAAGGTTTCTTTCTTCTCCAGGATCTTCACGATCTGTTCGGGTTAAAACACCCAGTGAATTTCTATCTGCCAATAAGCCGAAGGTCCGCACATTGACCATACTGGTCTTTTTGATTTTTGCCTGGAAGTTGATTGCTGCCAGGTTCCAATTCACTTTAAACCAATTTCTATCTCTATATGACGCATAAGGATCATTGTAAAATTGATCGTCTGTTAAACCTCCGGGTTGCTGGGCCAAATATTGCATATGAGTCAACTCAGCAGAGATAGACATGGTTTCATTGAGCATTTTTTTGAAGCTCGCGTGAGCATTGATTTGATTGAAAGCAGAATTGGGTCTAAAGTCTTTCCCTCTCTTGTAGTTAAAATAAGCGTTGTATAGGTTGGTACCATGTCGACCGCCCAAATGCGTGAAATTCGAGTACAAACCATTTGAGCCAACAGTGTTTCTGGTAATGATGCCGAGTTTCTCCTTTTTAAAAGGATGATTTAATTTGAAATTGACGACCCCACCAAATTGAGTTCCGTATTGAAGTGATGCCGCTCCCCTTACCATTTCAATTCTTGATACTGCTTCAGACGGCGGTGTGTAGTAGCTCTCCGGATAACCGAGTGCATCTGCACTGATGTCGTACCCATTCTGCCGCACATTGAAATTGGAACTTCTGTCCGGACTCAACCCACGTCCACCAATTCCTAACTGAATGCCTGCCCCATCACTCTCCCAAATGTTTAATCCGGCCACCTGATTAAATAGTTCACGCGAATTATTCGTGGATTTATTACCCTGAATTTGATTCATTTTCAGGTCATCCGACTTCATGCCTTTGTATATAGCCATGCCATCTGTATCGACTCCTCTCAAACCAGTATAGGTAAGTGAAAAGTCGTCATCACTGATACTCATCCCCCCCAACAAAGTGCTGACTGGCTTTAATTTGACAGACTTGTGTTTGCTCTCTTTGAGCGTAACAGAGATGGTATCGGTTTCATATGAAATCAAAGTAAAAACAAGATGATAGTCTCCGGAAGGAAGGTTCTCAAACTGGTAATATCCCTTCTCATTCGTAAATACTGAACGATTTAATTCGAGTAACTCCACTTTACATCCGTCTATTTTTCGAGCTGAATTAAAATCTGTGACGGTGCCTTTAAGCAAATTCTGTCCGTAAACCTGAATTCCACAGAGTATCAAACATGATATGAGTATCACTTTAATCATTGAATACTTCTACAAATTGTCTGTGCTTCAAATTATACGAATACTGAGTGAGGTCATGTGATTTATCGATGAACTTTTGGCTGCTATTTCCATTCATTTTAACGAATACCTCAGCATGGATTTCTGGATTATCGAGTACAATGGTATCACTGCCTTCAATGAATTGACGTCCAGTGTAGACCTCTTTTAAATAATGTGCGTATTGAAGAATCATGTCTGGTTGAAAGGACATTTGTTTGATCTGCTGAGGTGTGAGGTGTTCAGAATTATCAATTGGCTTCATCCCTGGATAATCTGGATGCTTTAAATAGAAGGTGGCGAACCCCGTTTTCTCCACCAACATCACACGCCAGGAGAAACGAAAGCCTTCCTCAGTCCAAAAGAGGTTTCCAGGGTAAAGCAAATAACGCCATGGCAACACCACCTGAAAGAAAATATGTACCATGAATAATCCGAATACAAGTTTCTTTATCATCGGTTTGATCTGTAAACTTGTCTGTGCACCATCCATCTTGTAAAAGGGCATTCTATTCAAGATTTTCTGATGAAAACCGGGAGGGAAATAGATCAAAGTTGACAAGATCATTACGTATGGGAAAACACCAATTGGAAATAAATAGGCAGTTAAGATATGAAATGAAATCACTGCCAGATATGCCCAATTTCGGGTTCTTCCCCAAAACAGAAAAATGGGAATGGTACAATCATAGATCATCCCAAACCAACTGAAAAAATAGTGAGTGGCTTCATATCTAAAAAGTTCACCGATTACGGGTGTGTCATATTTTGGCTTCAACCAAGTTTTTAGTGGTTCTGCTTCAATTAGCCAATCGTGATTAATTTTCGCAAATCCGGCATAGAAATAAACCACAGAAATTTGCACAATGATGATGTCTATCATCCACCGGGGAATTGATTGCGTTGCGATTTTTGGCCATAACTTTACATCAACGGCATAATGTCTGTTGGCCGGTAGAAAAATCATTAAAAAAGCAATGAGCGATACGAAATAGTAGTGATTGAGGTAAGTGGTTTTATCTATCAATTCTACATAGGTAAAACCAAGAAAAAAAATGATGGCTGATAAACGGTAGAAAGCGCCCAAGATGATGCCAATGGTGGCTGCCACCAGCACTGCGAAAAGTATGTACATGCCCGGATCACCGAGAGATTTGACCCATGAAAAACCATAAAACGTAAAATGAAAATCTGGTTGAATGTAGAAATCATAAATCCAGCCGTTCCACCAAAACCGGAGCGTAGAGAATAACATAAGAATGCCAAATAACACTCTAAATACTACCAGAGGCGCAATGGACGTCTCTGAACCGAAA
>JAUILH010000043.1 GCA_030433115.1 Bacteroidia bacterium
CATGAGTAGAATCCGGCACTTAATCCGGAAATGTCTTCCGTGGTACCGCCATTATCCCAATTATATGTAATTGGATTCGTTCCTCCAGAAATGATCAAATCAATTTGACCAGCCCCGTTTCCACAATTTTCATCTGATACGATTACATTGTCTACATTCAGTGTGCCCGGCGTATTGTTGATGGTTTCTGTATAGATATAGGTACAACCATTTCCATCAGTAACTGTCAGGGTATATGTGCCGGCAGATACATTCAGAAGGTCTTGGGAGGTAGACCCATTTGACCAACTATATGTATAAGACCCATCTCCACCCGTTACGTCAACATTAATAGAACCTAAGCCGTTTCCACAAGTTTCATTTGTGATTAGGTTGGTGCTAACACTTAAATTAGAGGGTGAATTAAAGACGTCCAGGTTGCCCGTTGTCACACTACAACCATTCTGATCTGTAATTGTGCCCACAAAGGTGCCTGCACTCAAACCAGATATGTCTTCTGTTGTGGCGCCATTATCCCAACTAAAAATCAAAGGTGTTGTGCCTCCTGTTACCGTGATATCAATCGCACCTTGCCCATCTCCACAAATCTCGTTGCTCAAGTCAATATTGTCTAGAGAAAGCGAGCCGGAGTTGTTATTGATCGTGTAACTAGAAGAGATCAACTCGCAACCTGAGGCATCTGTGATGGTGCATGTGTACGGTCCAGTTAGTAAACCTGCCAGGTCTTCTGTGGTCGCACCATTACTCCAGTCAAATGAATAGGGTGAATTTCCACCACTCACTGTTAAGTCAATTTCCCCTATGGCAGCATTACACGTGTCATGAACCAGTTGGGCAGATTCAGAAAGGTTACCTGTATTGTTATTGATGGTAAAAGATTGAGTCAGTTCACATCCTATACCATCAGTAATGGTCACATCATAGGTGCCTGCACTCAAACCAGAAATGTCTTCCGTTGTGGCAGAATTACTCCATAGGAACGCATATGGAAGCGTACCTCCAGTCACAGAGATGTCTATGCTACCAAGACCGTTACCACATGTCTCATCAAATGTACTTGAAGAAGAAATGGCCAGATTTCCAGTATTGTTTCCAACCACGATGGTTTCACTGTCGGCACAACCTGCTGCATCATTTACGGTGACGGTGTAAGAGCCAGCAGTTAAATTAGAGATGTCATCTGTGGTTGCACCATTGCTCCATGAGACATTGTAGGGTTGGGTAACATTTGAGAATGTTACATCAATAGCTCCCGTACCAGCACCACATTGGTCATCTGTAATAGTGATATTGGTAATATCGAGATAGCAGAAGCTTGAACAGTTGCTAACATTGTTAATTACATTGTATGAAGCATTGGCCTGGCAGCCATTTCCGTCTGTGACTGTAACCGTATAAGTGCCTGCAGTCAAAGACGTGATGTCGTCTGTTGTCGCTCCGTTGCTCCAGGAATAACCATATGAGCCAGAACCACCAGTCACACTGATATAAACGGACCCATTGATGTTTCCACAAGTCTCATCGTTCAGCTGATCCAATGAAATTACAACAGCAGTAGCTTCACCTACTGTGATGGTTTCGTTGTAAGTACATGAGTTGTCATCTGTGATGGTGACAGTATATGAGCCTGCCGCTAATCCGGAGATGTCTTCAGTAGTAGCACCATTGCTCCATGATATGGTGTAAGGTGCGGTTCCTCCTGAAATCGTGAGGTCAATGGCGCCATCATTTCCACCCGAACAGGATGCATTTGTGACAATATGAGATGTATTGATGCTGCTAATGTTGTTTAGTAAGAAAGTCGCTGAATCCGTACACATCATGGTGTCAGTTGCCAAAACAGTATATGTGCCAGCTGGGATGTTCACCAGATCTTCTGTGGTGGCTCCATTGCTCCACTGGAATGTGAATGGGTTGTGTGTACCAGTGACAGAGATGTTAATTGCACCATCATTTCCACCACAATTTGCTTGCGTGATTAAGCCGCTGATATCATTCGGATCAGGTTCTTCAAGCACAACCACTGTGTCCGGAAGATCAGACAGTAAACTAATGTTCCAATTGAATATGTATCCGTTATCCAGGTTGAACTGATCAGTCACCTCAATGGTCCAGTTACCATTCAAAGTAGATCCCAGCAACTGGTTTAAGTTCTCGAATGAGGCATAAGAACCTTGTGGTAAATAAGTATCTGTATAGTTATTGCCCTGTCCATCGGTATAGTTTCGTGTGAAATTATTGGACTCCGCTACCATCGTTCCATAAACAGGGAAATCATTCCAGCAATAGTCATACCCAATTCCAGGGTCTGTTAGAGTTGAGCTTGCTGCCCCATCAACTGGTGCCGTAGCAATTGGTTCTCCTAAATCACAAGAACCACCACCTGCAAATTCTTTCAAAATAACATCCTGCCCAGAGGGGGAAATGATTCTGATTTGTAAATCACCCAGATAAGAGTGCTCCATGTTAGCACAAATTTGTTGTAATTGAGACATGGAGTTAAGGGTGGCACCTGAATCAAATCCACTGATGTTGATTGTGCTGGTGTACGATACGCCTGATCCGTCTGGCAAGAAAGTTTGTCCAGCATTGAATGAGCCACCTACAACCAGCGCTTCTGCCTTACAACCGTAGATGTCGTAGACCTGAACAGTGTATTCTCCGGCTGGCATGTTAGTGATGGGAGAAGTACTGTGTTGAGTCGTATTGCCAAGTGAATCGGTTACATGATAAGTATATGGCGGAAACCCACCAGTAGTATTGGCGAGAATGACACCCGAACTGTCTTGATGGCAATTGAGATCTGTTCCATCCAAGTTAAAGTCGATTGGTTGTGCATCATCGATATATAAGATTGCGGTATCAATTGGAGAGCACAAATCTGGTTGATAGATGATAAACACGGTTTCCTGTCCTTCGGTTAATCCATCAGAAATGGAGTTCACTACAATTGACGCTGAAGTTTGTCCGGCAGGAATGGTCAGTGTTGTGTCCAGTGCCTGGTAATCGATTCCGTTAATGGCGGTCCCTCCAATTTGATAATTAATGACCGTATTGGTTGACGAAGGATCGCCAATTGAGAAAGTGAAACTTGCTGGAATACACCCTTCTAAAGCAATATTGTCTGCATTTACTGTTTGAGTTTGTACGGTTACATCACTCGTAAATCCTGAGAAGTACCCTGAAGCTCCAATGTTACCACTTAAGTTGATCAAAGCAACTCTGGTGAGGTCATCACTGGATACTTCAACATCACCCGTGTAGTTGTTGCTCAGTTTGTAAGTTTCATAGAGTGAGGTTCCGTTGACTGGATCTGGATTGGTCAATAAAGACCCATTCACAAATACATTGGCTCCTGCATTGGCAATGATATTGATGAAGGCCTGACCAATGAAGTCAACTTCTGGCAGACGTACATTTAAACTTCCTGAGCAGCCCACAGGGGGTAAGAAATTCAAGCCACATTGCCTTTCATTGTCATCCGTAGCGCCATTCCCACCATTACTGGTTTGATAAACGTAGACAGGTGCTGAAGTAGATAAATGCAGGTTGTCTGCGGCAGAAAACTGAGTGCCATCAATCACGTAATAGTCTCCGGCATTTAGAACTGCGACCTGCGTTCCTCCAAGACTGACTGTAGTTGAATTCTGATCTGCAATGACAAAAGTTTTCTCGTTATCAATGCCTTCTCCTTTAATTAAGACGTATTCATCTCCGATTTTAGTATTCGACACAATTTGATCAATTCCTAAATCACGACCGGCCTGTGGAGCGCCACCTATTAAGGCGTTTCCTCCCAGCCAAGTGCAGGAGTTGACAGCGATGGGCTTGTCAGAGGTAATGTGTGTGCCGTTCATACCATTGAGATTAGATGTTGCTCCCGCTTCATCAACATAGGCGGACATGACATAGCATTCTCCTGCATTTAAAGTGATGGTTGTAGTTGGTGTGGTAAGTGGTGCTCCGGCCGGCGTAGTTCCTCTAAAAATTAACCCCGGTTCAATATCTGATATGGTTACTGTTGTGCCATTCTCGGTTGCCATGATCCCAAATCCATTGCTTTTTCGATACGAATCTCCGGTATTATTGAACATGTGTCCTGTTCTGAAGTCCGTTCCTACCGCAGCACTGGCACCTTTGGATGTGAGAGAGCCAGCTTGAGCGCCAGCAATAACTCTAATATTGACATAAAATGCTTCTGGTCCAGTAAGAATAAGTCCCTTTCCTGATAAGACAGTATTGAGTTGTGCCTCTGTTACCAGAAAATCCGTAGTGTCCGTACAACCAATTGGAATAGTGGTTGAGCTGGCAGACGAAATGTTCTGGGTACTAATTAAATTACCCGTTCCATCTGTAATGGTAACAGGAAAAGTGGTGTTAGAAGGTGTGCTTAAAACAATGTAATGACATCCGTAGTCTTCACGTCCATGCAGAGCTGGAATGTAATGTTTAGTGTCTAGTTGTGCCAGTAATTCACCTGGAAATAGGACGATAAGGCCAAACAGAATACAAGAAAATAAGTGTTTGGTAAACCCCCTTAATAGTGTAGATGTCTTGTTCATAATGCAGCAATTTAGAGTGGACCTTGGATGATGTACGTATAACATACATCTGTACCAAAAGCTCTTCAATTTAGTTTTTTTTGCTGAAAAAATGTTGAGACTTTTTGCTCAAGATTGAATTCTTAACAAGAAAATTACCGTTTGGTGCCTTAATAAATGATCTGAAGTTTGGGGGAGGGGTAATCTAAACAAGTGTTCGAGATCTTATTTCAAGAGTGTTTTTAACTCCAGAGAGAAGTCTTTGGGGTTTTCTAAATTGTAAACATGTGCCCCTTTTTCGAAAATAGCATAGTCGCTTGAGTCAAGGTTGAAATAGTTGATTAGTTGCTTACAAGTAGACATTGGGATAAGCTGGTCTTGTCTCCCCCAGAGGATTGATACCTGGTTTAATGAGCTATAATCACGATCGGCGTAGTAATCTGATTTGCTCGACAAGTGATCCAATAATTGTGATTTCTCTTCAAGGTTAGCAGTGAGGTATTCAACTGCTATTTTTCTAATAAATCCGGGAATGCGGGGCGGTTTGTAGTATATAATGTTTAGTAAGTTTTTGAAGTCTTCTTTATTCTTGGGGATTAACAATTCGTTAATACTGTTTTTCCCATTTTTAAGCGCTATATCATGAGCCTGATCAATGCTGTAAAACTTCACGGCACCATCATAAATAACCAATTGTGATATTTTTTCAGGATGAGCAAGTGTATACTCCGTTGCTACCAAACCACCATAAGAATTGCCCACGATTGCGATAGAGTCGACATTCAGGTCTTCAAGGATATGGTGAATCAACTCTACCTGTCCTTGAATCGAATAATCTTCTTTTTGATTGTAGCTTTTGCCATGAAACCACAAATCAGGAAGAATGAGGTCAAAATGGTCGTTTAAATATTTGATATTTGGATACCATTGCATCACGCCATCCCCTGAAAAGCCATGAATCAGAAGTAGCTTAGGTAGTCCGCTTTCCTGATGTAGATAATGAATGGTATCCCCATTTTCTTTTAAAAAAACTTCTTTAAAAGCTTGTTTTTTGAGTTTTCTAATTCTTTTTGAATACAGCTTTTCGGCTGGGCTGCAAGACCCCAGGATGAGTAAAGCAGAAATTGTGAAACTCGTAAACCTGATCATCGGTTAACCAAAGATACACGAAAACAGATTTTATTGTGTGATAACCCGTACGGCATTTCCTGATAACCACTTCTTGATTAAAAAATGGTTGTTCGAAATAGGAACAATTTGAAAAATGCTTGAATAATTAAACGCCATTGAACAGGTCACATCTTCAATTTTAACGCCTTCATTCCCGATAAAAGTGGAGTGTAAGAAGTAAGCTTTCATATTCTCGAGCCATAGGAACCCTGTATGATTATTGAGTCCAACTTTGTATAAACCGTCTGGTAAACCATTGAGATGATCGAATATGGCGTCATATCTTACAAAATTAGGTGCTCGGTTGGTCCCTAAGATGGTTTTCGCACCGTTAGATGCAGCTTGTTGTGCCAGTTTGTATCTGTTGATGTTAATTCCACTGTGCTTGAAAATAGTAGAGACTAGATACCCACATGCAACGGTGCCTTCTTTTGGGATATCTGTGTGTCCATTGTAAGTCCAGCCCGTTCCCAGCCAGTGGGGAATGAATTCTTTGGCGATAAGCAGTCCGTATACGTGACCAACCGAGTCTAAAAACAAGTGAGAATCTTCACCTCTTAAGGCAATGTAACGCTGGTAGAGCTGCTTTCTGAGTGATTCAGAGTAGGCTTTGAGTGTAGCGTAATCTTCAAATTGAGAGGTCCATTTGTGTGAACAGGTGTCTTCATCGATCCAGTACTCGATTTCCGCATTTTTGGATGAATCATAAGTGCCAATAATCGAATTTACGTTTAGAGAGTCATGGTGATGAATTTGGTCATTGGTATTATTGACTACTGTAGATTTTTCTTTAGTTGAATGGTCAGCGTCACATGCTGCCAAAATATAAACAGCTGTTATGTATGCTATGAGTCTCATGGTTTGGTGAATGCTTAAATCCATTTTCGATACAAGATAGAATATGTGTACCTTCATGTTCATGGCTTTTGATTTTCCGATACGAAAGATCATTCATGTGGACATGGACGCCTTTTATGCGTCAGTGGAGCAATTGGATAATCCTGAATTACGTGGTAAGCCAATTGCTGTGGGGGGTGATAGTGATCGTGGGGTAGTGGCAGCAGCAAGTTATGAGGCAAGGCGCTTTAAAGTGCACTCAGCTCTGCCTAGCGTAACCGCCAAACGCAGATGTCCGCACCTTATATTTGTGAAACCCAGGTTTGACCGATATAAAGAGGTTTCAGATCAAATTCGTGCTGTATTTTATGAGTATACGGATTTGGTGGAACCATTGTCACTGGATGAAGCGTTTTTGGATGTGACGGAGAACAAAAAAGGCAATCCGTCAGCAACAATTATTGCACACGAGATAAGGGCGTTAATTAAGGAGAGGACAGAATTAAATGCATCTGCAGGTATTTCAATCAACAAGTTTTTAGCCAAGGTTGCCAGCGACATCAACAAACCTAACGGTCAAAAAACCATTAACCCTGAAGATGTTATTCAGTTTTTGGAGCAATTACCAATAGAGAAGTTTTTTGGAGTTGGGAAGGTCACAGCAAAAAAAATGCACGCCATTGGTATTTTTAACGGAGCGCACTTAAAAGTGAGGTCTAAAGAATCGTTGGAAAGGGATTTTGGGAAATCTGGCGCTCATTACTATAATATAGTTCGAGGAATTCAAAATAGTGAGGTTAAGCCAAACAGAACCAGAAAATCTATTGCAGCGGAAAGGACTTTTATGAAAAACCTGAGTTCTGAATTATTTGTGATTGAGAAATTGGAAGCCATTGCGGATGAATTGGAAAGGCGGATGTTGACGGCTCAATCTAAAGGCAAAACAATTACTTTGAAGATCAAGTACAGCGATTTTGTTCAGCAAACCAGAAGCAAAACGATCGACCGATTTGTGAATAGAAAACATGATTTTTTCCCGATTATCGAAGAACTCGTCTACCAGGATGTCTTAAAAGAATCTGTGCGCTTGTTGGGGATTTCAATTTCTAACCTGGAAACAGGGGAGGAAAAGCAGCCTTTGAGTGTTCAGTTGATCATAGAGTTTTGATTTAGAGTGCTTCTTGATTTAATTATAAGGACTGGCCATTCATTTTGAAAAAGAGGGCTAATTTCTCGCTATCAACTTTCTCTTGTTAAAACATAAAACTTATGCACACGAAATCAACATCAATTATTTTGTTACTTGTGTGTCCCAAAGCAGTTGTGCGTCAGGGATGTATGTTCTTTGTCTTGTGAATGGTGAAAGTGAGTTTTTGGATTTAATCAGCTGGTTGTCATTGTTTTAAGGTGTAAATTTTATGTTAACTGAATGTTTTCCCAGTGTTTTAAGGGCTTCTGAAGTTCGTGTTGAAAACTTGAAATTAATGTGGATTAAAACAGTTTGACAAGCGATTACATTTTATCAATTTTTGTAGACCTCTTTTGGACGGAGCAGCTTGTTTCAAAACTGCTAATGAAAAGTTCAATTTTTTGGGAAAAATTATAAAAATGCCTTAGCGGTACTAGGAATTTATCGCTAAAGTTTAAACGTGTTAAGATGGAAGAAATAAACAAGACTAGCGAAGAAGCAAACTTAAAAGAAGTATTACCAGCAGATATGGAAATTATGGAGCCGATATTAAAAG
The DNA here is from genome assembly GCA_030433115.1 of Bacteroidia bacterium. GTDB lineage: Bacteria > Bacteroidota > Bacteroidia > Flavobacteriales_D > JAUILH01 > JAUILH01. The sequence goes on from JAUILH010000043.1 coordinate 8,294, forward strand.
AAAACCCAGACAGATTTGTCCTATTCCCAATTGTTCATGATGACATTTGGAATTTCTACAAGAAACAGGAAGCCAGTTTCTGGACGGCAGAAGAAATTGACCTATCTCCGGATCAAATTGATTGGGAAACCAAGTTGAATGATGATGAGAGACACTTCATCAAACATGTTTTGGCTTTCTTCGCAGCAAGTGATGGCATTGTAAATGAGAATTTAGCAGAAAACTTCTTGTCAGAAGTACAATACACTGAAGCCAAATTCTTTTACGGCTTCCAAATCGCCATTGAAAATATTCACTCAGAGACTTATTCTTTATTGATCGATACCTTGATTAAGGATAAGGCTGAAAAAGACCATTTGTTTAAGGCTATTGATACATTGGATTGTGTTCAAAAGAAAGCTAAATGGGCTTTAAGATGGATTGAACAAGGTTCGTTTGCAGAAAGATTGATTGCCTTTGCAGCAGTAGAAGGCATCTTCTTCTCAGGTAGTTTCTGTTCCATCTTCTGGTTAAAGAAAAGAGGCCTTATGCCAGGCTTGAGTTTTTCAAATGAATTGATCTCAAGAGACGAAGGTCTACACTGTGATTTCGCATGTTTGCTATACACACAACATTTGGTAAACAAATTGCCAAAAGAGCAAGTGAAAGAAATCATTATGGATGCAGTTGAAATCGAGAAAGAGTTTGTAACAGACGCTTTACCTGTAAAGCTGATTGGAATGAACGCAGACTTGATGACACAATATATTGAATTTGTGGCCGATAGGTTGTTGGTAGAGTTAGGAAATGACAAAGTCTACAACGTATCTAACCCATTTGATTTTATGGACATGATCAACCTTCAGGGTAAAACTAACTTCTTTGAAAAGAGAGTAGGGGAATACCAAAAAGCAGGGGTGCTTGGAGATAAAGATGATCAGTCCTTTACAATGGACGCAGATTTTTAAACCAAACTAATTAAGCTACTAACGAGGAAAACAAGCAAAGCACATGTATGTAATCAAGCGAGACGGCAGAAAAGAAGCAGTAAAGTTCGACAAAGTCACTGCCAGAATTAAAAAACTATGCTACGGATTAAATCCTATGGTTTCACCAGAAACTGTTGCCATGAAGGTGATTGAAGGGATTTACGACGGGGTATCTACTTCAGAATTAGACAGCCTGGCTGCTGAAGTGGCTGCCACAAACACCATTCAACACCCGGATTATGCGCTTTTGGCGTCTAGAATTACGGTATCTAACTTGCATAAAAACACTGAAAAGTCATTTTCAAAGACCATGGAAAAGCTCTACAACTATGTAGATCCTAAAACTGGTGAAAATGCGGCTTTGCTGGCAGAAGATGTGTATCAAATCATTCAGGATAATTCAGAGATGCTTGACTCTACAATTATTTATGATAGGGATTTCAGATACGATTTCTTCGGGTTTAAAACTTTGGAAAGATCTTACTTGTTAAAGCTTGATGGTAAGATTTCGGAGCGCCCTCAACACATGTTGATGAGAGTGGCCATCGGAATTCACAAAAATGATATTGAATCAGCCATTCAAACATATAATTACATGTCTGAAGGTTGGTTTACGCATGCTACACCAACTTTATTCAACGCTGGTACGCCAAAACCACAGATGTCTTCTTGCTTCCTTTTAACAGCAAAAGAAGATAGCATTTCAGGTATTTACGATACTTTAAAGCAATGTGCTGAAATCTCTCAGTCCGCTGGTGGAATTGGCTTGTCTATTCACGATATTAGAGCGCAAGGTTCATACATTAAAGGAACCAATGGAACTTCTAACGGTATTGTGCCTATGTTGCGCGTATTCAACGATACAGCACGTTATGTAGATCAAGGCGGAGGAAAAAGAAAAGGCTCTTTTGCCATTTATATTGAACCATGGCACGCAGATGTGTTTGATTTCTTGGACTTGAAAAAGAACCATGGTAAGGAAGAGCAAAGAGCCAGAGACTTATTCTACGCATTGTGGATTCCGGATCTTTTCATGAAACGTGTTGAAGAGAATGGAGACTGGACTTTGATGTGTCCTAATGAGTGCCCGGGCTTATCAGATACCCACAGTGAAGAGTTTGAAGCTTTGTACACTAAATATGAAGCTGAAGGTAGAGGAAGAAAAACCATCAAAGCTCAAGATTTGTGGTTCAAAATCATGGAATCTCAAATAGAGACTGGTACACCATATATGTTGTACAAAGATGCGGCTAATGCCAAATCAAACCAGAAGAATTTAGGTACCATTAAGTCGTCTAACTTATGTACTGAGATCATCGAGTACACTGCTCCGGATGAAGTGGCTGTATGTAACTTAGCATCTATTGCACTACCAAAGTATGTGAAGGATGGGAAGTATGATTTCGACAAGTTATTTGAAGTGACTTATCATGCTACAAAGAACTTAAATAAAATCATTGACGGTAACTATTACCCAGTACCTGAAGCGAAGAACTCTAATATGAGACACCGTCCAATTGGATTGGGTGTTCAGGGATTGGCTGATGCATTTATTTTGATGCGCCATCCATTCGACTCTCCGGAAGCTAAGCAGTTGAATAAGGATATCTTTGAAACCATTTATTATGCGGCTATGACTGCCTCTAAAGATTTGGCTATTGAAGAAGGTGCTTATGAGACGTTCGAAGGTTCTCCAACATCAGAAGGAATTTTCCAATTCGATATGTGGAATGTGACACCAAGCGACAGATGGGAGTGGGATGTATTGAAAGAGGAAGTGAAGAAACACGGTGTGAGAAACTCATTGTTATTGGCACCAATGCCAACGGCTTCAACTGCTCAGATTTTGGGTAACAACGAATGCTTTGAACCATACACATCTAACTTATACACAAGACGAGTATTGTCTGGTGAGTTCATTGTTGTGAACAAGCACTTGCTTAGAGACTTGGTGAAGTTGGGGATCTGGAATGATGATTTGAAAAACAAATTGATGATCAGCAATGGATCTGTTCAGAATATTGATGAGATTCCACAGAACATCAAAGACTTGTATAAAACAGCTTGGGAAATTTCGCAGAAATCTATATTGGAAATGGCCGGGGACAGAGGTGCGTACATCTGCCAATCTCAGTCATTGAACATCTTTATGGAGAATGCGAATTTTGCCAAGTTAACTTCTATGCACTTCTACGCTTGGAAGCAAGGCTTAAAAACAGGTATGTACTACCTAAGAACCAAAGCCGCTACAGATGCTATCAAGTTTACCGTGCAAAAAGAAACAGCAAAACAACCAGTGGCAAAAACAGAAGAGGAAAGACTGGCAGAGATCGCATGTTCACTAGATGATCCGGACAACTGTGAAATGTGTTCAGGTTGATTCTATTCAAGAATCAAGCCTGAACTAAATTCAATTGAGCGGTAGCGAAATTACATGTGTTCAGGTTGATGCACACCACTAAAAATATTCTAGTTCCTAGCTAGAATTTCTTACAACTAACACGTAAAAAACCCATTCTATTTATAGAGTGGGTTTTTTGATAGGCTTCAATGAGAATTATGTCTTAGATCAAATTATGAAAGCAATCATCAAACAAATCCATTGCTCTGACGTAGATGCCTGGGATGATTATCTACCCATCGATCCAACGGATTTTGTACTTCCTTTTGAATTAAGTATCGGTCCATCAGAGTCCAAAGCAACAGATTTATTTCAAATTCTGGTTTGTGGTTCCAAATGGTTTGAACGTGAAATTGTCGCTAAGAAACAAACCTTGCCAGTTCACCACATGGTGATGCAGGAATATGATGCTGATTTACTGGAACGTGCGTTAAAAGAGAAAGTGGCCTCATGTGAAGCCAATACCTGGGATGAGTTGGGCAAACAACTTGGTCAGTTTTTCCATTGGGAGTTTGAGAACTATCAACCATAAAAAAGTCCGACATTGCTGTCGGACCTTCCTGTCATCACATTCCGCGTGTGATCTTCCCTGGCTTTATTTCGTAAATATGATTTGAACCCGTCGGTTTTTTTGTCTGTTGTATTCAGAATTATTCTGCAATAGTGGTTGAGACTCTCCCTTGCCTTCGTGTTGAAGACGAGACGCCTCAATGCCCATTTGTTTGATCTCGTTTGCGACATCTTTCGCTCGTTTTTCAGAAATCATCTGATTAAATTCGGCTGTTCCTAAGCCACATGCATGTCCTACCACGGTTACCTTCAAATCCGGATGGTCTTTTAAGATTTTTGCAACAGAAGTTGTGACCGTTTTTTGGTTGTTGGAGGTAACTTTCTGAGCAGAATTCAGATCGTATCGAATCAATCGATCTTCTGCGCTAAAAGCCGTGTTTAAGGAATCTAAATCAATTATCCATGGATCTGGTTCCGGTAAAGGTGTGTCAACCACAGAATCGATTTCAATAGGGTCAATCTGAGGTATTGAGTCTACTTTAGGAATGTCAACTACTGAGGAGGTATCTGGTTCCGGAACAAACTCTAAGGGTTTGTTTTCAGCGGATTTACACAACTTAATGCCCAACATAATTTCATGAGACCCTCTCGATACCTGAGTCAATGTTTTTGAACCACCAAATTCATAAGCATACCCCAATTTGAATTTATCTTGAATGTTCAACGATAAAATACCAGACATGCCGTAAGCTGTACGATACATAAAACCAGCACCAACAATATTGTTCCACATAGCTTCCGCACCAAGGTCAAGCTGATGTCCATTAAAGTCACTGTTTCTATACAAAACGGAAGGAGCCACTACCCAATTGTCATTGTTCACCACATCATACTGGGCATAGACCGACATATGTTGAACCAGTTCAAATTCATTTTTACCAGCTTGATAGTCAATGTTGAGTCCACTGGAAAATACCTGCGGAACTGATACACCAAACTTAAACCTTGGCACGGTGAATAGGATACCAATGTCAGATGTAAATCCCATGTCAGACTGATTTCCCTGGAGTAAAAGTTCATCAGAATAATCAGATGCGATGGCATCATTGGCTCTAAATTGCTGCTGGATAAAGCCTAATGACGCCCCCGCATGAAGAAAGCTGTTGGTGCCTATTTTCAAGTGATAAGCATAACTGAGTTTGGCATTCAGATTTTTTAGCAGACCTGCATTGGACATTCTTGCATCTAGTCCAATTCCATGTGCAGTGCCAAGTCGACCGTCAATCGTCAACATATTGGTGGTAGGACTATTATTAATGCCAACCCATTGATTTCTATGGTTGATGTAGGCGGAAAAGCAATTGTCCAACCCGGCAGCGGCAGGATTTATCATGTAATTATTCTGATTGTACAGTGTTTGCAGACCCAATTGTTGTCCTTGCACAGAAAAATTGAATACAATTGTCAGTAAACACAATGCTATGGTGGAATAATGTCTCATGGTTATCTGATTAAAGTGATGCTGCCTGAGAGTGGTTGATCACTGCCACAGGAAATGTTGTAGTAATAATTGCCTTCGGGTAACTGATTGCCATTTTTTGTGCCGTCCCACATATTATCGTACCCAATTCTTTCGAAAATGAGATTGCCCCAGCTGTCAAACACCTGAATAGTACAATCGCCTAAAAGATAGTTACCCTTAATAATCCAGGTGTCGTTTTTACCATCACCATTCGGACTCATGAAATTGTTGATTTCAATGGTTTCGTTCACGGTTATCTGGATATTGTCAGTGGCAGTACAACCGTCAGTTGAAGTCACGGTTACCGTATAAATTGTAGTGACTAGAGGTGAAGCAATTGGATCTTCTATACTGGGATCGTTTAGGTCAAATACAGGTGACCAATCAAAAGTTTGGACATTTGAACTATTTGCATCTATTTGATGTGAAAATCCAGCATCTATAGCGACATTTGGTCCGGCTTCAATGGTCGGTAATTGAAAACGCGTGATATCAACCGAGCAAGTTGCGGTATTGCCTGTACCATCTGTCACAGTGTACACATTGGTAGTGATACCAACAGGGAAGGTGCTGCCACTTGATAAACCGGATGTTAAAGCAAAGCTTGCACCAGCACAATTATCAGAAATAACAGGATCGGGAAAACTTAATATTGAATCACAGCTTTGCAAAGGGTTGGGGCAGGTAATCGTTGGATCTTCAGCATCCATAACGATCACATCAAAAGAGCAAGTTGCTGTATTGCCAGCAAGATCTGTAACTACAAAAGTATTGGTAGTAGTACCAACGGGAAATAAGCTGCCACTTGGTAATCCGGAAGTCTGACTAGTCGTGGATCCTGAACAATTATCGGTTCCAACAGGAGCCGTGTAATTAACAATAGCACCGCATTGACCTGGATCATTGTTCTGTGCAATATTGCCAGGACAGCCAATAGTTGGGGGGGCATTGTCGGTTATGATTACATCAAATGAGCAAGTTGTTGTATTGCCAGCCGCATCAGTGACCTCAAAGGTATTGCTTGTAGTTCCAACCGGGAATATTGACCCCGAGGGTAAGCCAGCTGTTTGAACCGTGCTCGCTCCAGGACAATTATCAGTTCCAACGGGAGCGACATAGTTGATCATGGCTCCACATTGACCAACATCATTATTTTGTGCGATATTGGCAGGACAAGTAATTGTTGGGTCTTCCGTATCTGTAACTATCACATCAAAAGAGCAAGTTGCTGTATTTCCGGCAAGATCTGTAACTACAAAAGTATTGGTAGTGGTACCAACGGGAAATAAGCTGCCACTTGGTAATCCGGAAGTTTGACTAGTTGTAGATCCTGAACAATTATCAGTTCCAACTGGTGAGACGTATGTTACCGTGGCGCCACATTGACCTGCATCATTCGTTTGAGTAATATTTCCCGGACAGCTGATTATTGGCGCTTCAGTATCAGTAATTACTACATCAAAAGAACAATTTGCCGAATTGCCAGCTGCATCTATTACTACAAAAGTGTTGGTAGTGGTACCGACAGGAAATAGACTGCCACTTGGTAATCCTGCAGTTTGAGAGGTGGTTGATCCCGAGCAATTGTCAGTTCCAATTGGAACTGTGTACATTACAGTGGCACCGCACTGTCCAAGGTCATTGGTTTGAGTAATATTTCCCGGACAAGCAATTCCCGGATTAGTATTATCCGAAGGTATCACATCAAATGTACAACTAGCCATGTTCCCCGCATCATCGGTAGCGGTTAGCGTTATGGTTTGAGAAGTATTAATTACTGTTCCCACAATTGGAGATTGTGTAATGCTTGGGTTGGTGGTACAATTATCAATTGCAGTTGCCATCCCTGTGTAATCTGGTAGGGTAAATTGACAGTTCCCATCAAAACTGACATTTTGATTTCCTGGACAACTAATCACTGGATTAATGTCATCCTGCGTATCGATATAATTGTTAATCGTCATTGTTCTTGAACATCCGTCGATATCAGTCACAGTTAAACTTACATCCATAGTATCGTAAGTGGTGTAAGTATGTGTCGGATTTTGAAGCGATGAAGTATTACCATCTCCAAAATTCCATGACCAACTGATTATAGGAGCACCAAAAACAGTGCTATCAGTAAAATTGACAGTAAATGGAGGGCATCCACTGGTCGTGTCGGCACCAAAGTTTACGTCTGGTCCTATGACTTGCACAAAAGCCGGGTTGACATCAGTTGAAGTGCATCCGTTGCTGTTTGTCACAGTCAGTGAAACATTGTATACTCCTGGAGTCTGGTAAATGTGTGTTGGGTTTTGTTGGGTGGAGGTATTGCCATCTCCGAAATTCCAATTCCAAGCAGCAATACTTCCAGGACCTGAATTGCTTGAAGACTCGGTAAAATTTACCGTAAGTGGACCACAACCAAAGTATCCAAATGCGCCATCAATTATCGCCGTGGGTATACTCACATTGACCTGTGATGTCGCTACATCCGAGCAACCGAAAATAGTGTCGGTAACTGTCAGGGTAACCGTGTAGCTTCCCACAGCAGTATAGTTATGCACTGGGTTTTGCAAAGTTGACGTATTACCATCTCCAAAATCCCAAAACCAGGTGTCCGGTAAAGTGGATTGATCAGTAAAGAAAACAGTATGAGGGATAGCGCATCCTGTGGTAGGATTGGCTACAAATTGTGCAACTGGTGGTCGAAAAGTGTATGTTTCAGTCCAGGTGTCTGTGAGCCCTGAGCCATCGGTTACCGTAAGTGTAATAGTATAGGTGCCGGTATCTGTATAGGTGTGTGTTGGACTGATCAAAGAACTTGTATTGCCATCATCAAAATCCCAATGATAACTCACTATTCCACCAAACGATAAATTAATAGGGCTCACATTATCCCCAGCACATCCGCTTGTAGGACTTAGTAGGAATTCCGCATGTGGTTGTGCCAGTGAAATAAAATTGCACATACAGATGATTGCCAACAGAAATAGTCTTTTCATGCAGACAAACCTAAGTATTTCACATTTGTCTCAAAATAACTATTGTTGCATGCACAAAGATCAATGTTGCATGCCTTCTACAGGTCAATGTCTGTAGGTGTTTTACCAAAATGTTTTTTGAATAATTTACTAAAATATGCAGGGTCAGAATACCCTAAGGCGTAGGCTATTTCAGACACATTTTTTGATTTGTCCGCAAGCATTTCAAGAGCCAATTCCATTTTTATTTGATTCACTAAACCAGTTGTTGAAAGCCCGGTAAGCGCTTTTAGTTTTCTGTGTAATTGCGATCTGCTCAACGCCATATTCTCGGCCAGTTCATCTGCGGAAAGGGGTTTGTTGATATGCGAGATGAGCATTTCACGAAATGCTCCAACAAAAGGATGTTCTGTTACGTTGGGTGTTTCCTTTTGAGGAGTTTGTTGATACCTGCTCCAAAGTTTTTTCTGCATCCTCAATTGGTTGGCAACGCGTAATTTTAATTCATCGGAACTAAATGGTTTCGACAGGTAAGCATCTGCGCCATGAGAAAAGCCTTTGAGTTTACTGTCGAAAGATGCTTTGGCTGTGAGCATAATAATTGGGATGTGTTCTGTGGCAGTAAGTTGTTTCAATTCGTCTACTACTTGATATCCATCCTTTTTGGGCATCATTACATCTGAAATAATGATGTCGGGAGTGAGTTCCTGTGCCAATTCTATACCCACTGCACCATCTTCAGACAAAGAGACCTCATACATGTCTTCAAGCAGCATCTTTAAGTAGTTTCTCATATCGAAATTATCCTCGATGATCAAAACATGATCGCGATCAGTTGATGGCTCAGTATTCGTCTGATTTTCGGAGGGGTTTTCTACTTTTTTGGGAGTAACATCTGAGGCGATCTGGTCAGCGATTCTTGTAACTGGAAGCAGAACCGTAAACTGACTGCCATTGTTTAATTCGCTTTGTAAGTCTATTTGTCCCCCCATCAACTCCACCAACTCTTTCACAAACGCCAATCCGAGTCCTGTGCCTTCTCCCTTTCTGGTTGTAGTAGCATCTACCTGATAGAATTTATCGAACACACGATTCATGTCGGCTTTGTTAATGCCAATTCCATTGTCAGATACCTCAAGTTTAATGACACTGCTGTTACCAGATAGGGCAACTTTTACCATGCCCCCTTCATTCGTGTATTTTAGGGCATTGCTGATCAGGTTCGATAGAATTTTATAGAGTTTGTCACTGTCCACGCCTACGATTGGGGCCGACATATCATTCTCAAGGCTTAATTCAATAGATTTATTACCGGCCATTGGTTTGAAGATGTCCAGCGTATCATTAGCAAAAATAGGCACGTTGGTAATCTCATTTTTAACTTCCAATTTGCCCGCTTTTATTTTGGCAAAATCCAAAACCTGATTCACTAAATCCAACATTCTACTCGAGTTTCTGTCAACTATTTTAAGAAGTTTGTTGTCCGTATATTCTTTACCGAGTTCTTGAACAGGTCCTTGAATCAAAGTCAATGGTGTTCTGAATTCATGAACCAAATTATGCAGAAGGTTGTCAAGGTATTCCTTTTCATTGGCCACAATTTGATGTGATTTACGTTTGTTTTTCCATGAAATCAATAACATAATTAAGGCAACCAGGAGGATCAGGCACCCAGCCACAAGTACGTTTCTCCATACTTTTTGACTTGAGATCTCACTATCAGCTAAATCTTTGTCACGTTGTCTTTTTAATTCATTTTCTTTTTGAATGAGCTCTTTTTCAGAGGCATGCTTCATTTCCAGTTCTTTCTGAAGTACAGCCTTTTGAATTTCATTATTGGTAAGACTGTCTTCTATTTCTTTCGACCTTTCAAAGTAATGCAGTGCACTGTCGTATTGGGCCAGACCCTTAAAGTTGTTGTATAGACAAGCACATACTGTCAGTTCTCCTTCCAGATAACCTATATCCACGGCATACGGGAGGGCTTCACGACAAGCTTCCAGACCCGATTCGTACTTCCCCGCCTTGTAACAAATGGTACCATAGTTGGCCAATGTTCCCGGCAGTGCATATAAGTAGCCACCAGATCGAATTATATGCAAGGATTTTTCATAATAAGCAACCGCCTCCAAGGGGTTGTCTTGATCAGAAGCCATAATTCCCAGCTCATTATAAGTGCCAACAAGCACCCTGGGATCTGGATTTTCTTCAAAGTATGTGGCTGCTCTGGTGAGGTAATGTTTCGCAGAATCTAAATTTCCAATTTCCCGATATGCGGCCCCCATGCCCATGCTGGCAAAATTAATTTCATAAGGATCTTTTGTTTTTAAGGCATGTGTGTAAGCGATTTTTCTGTGGTCAAAAGCCTTTTTCGATTCTCCCAAATCTCGATAAGACAATGCGATATTGTTGTGAACTTGTGATAGTCTCAAATGATCTTGCTCCGCCTCATAAATTTCTGCTGCACGGTTGAATTTCTCGATGGCAGATTTATTGTCTCCCATGTTCTGAAGTGCATTGGCCATTCCGTTATTAGAAGACGCAATGCCTTTCTCAATTTTGTGGAATTCAAAGTAACGCATGGTCTCTTCGTACATTTGAAAAGAAGAATCCATGAGTCCCTGGTTGAGCAGGTTAAGGCCTAATTGAATTTTGTAATCCTGAATATTGTCGGAATCGCTTTCTACCTGAATTGCTTTAATCCAATGGTCTTTTTCTACCGGAAAGTTTCCTATGCTCTGATGAAACCGGGCGGCTGAAAGATGATAGTCTAGAACGTCTTCTAAGTCATTCTCCGAATCTAAACTGTTTTTCCACTGCTCAAGATAAATCAATGAAGAATCCGGGTTCTGATTTCCCAGACGTTCAATGTGAGTTTTAAAGCTGTTATCCTGCGCTGCCCCCGAGAAAACAAGGATTGTTGTAATAAATAAGAGAGTGATTTGTCGCACGTTCCGGAACCTATTAAATAAATGTATGTTTTAAATCAAATATCTGGTTTTATCTAACAATCCAGGATTACAATAGTAGGAAAAATATGGATTATTGTTGCGAAAAGCGGGGCTTAGGTTGCAGACCAGGCTCTACAGGTCAATAGAAAGGTAATTCTGTGTCAGGGTGCCAATAAAAAAGAAAAACTTTAAGAGAAGAAGCGCTTTATCTTTACACCTTAAAAATTTATCGATGAGATTGCTGTTTGTGACAATTTGTGGGCTTTTTTATTTGAGTACAACAACTGCTCAAAATGTTGGAATTAATACAACTGGTGCCGTGGCTGATGCGAGTGCTATGTTGGATGTATCATCTACAGATAAAGGGATGTTGATTCCCCGATTAACAACAGCTCAAAGAACCGGTATAACTGCCCCGGCGACAGGACTAAGGGTTTATGACTCTTCTACCAATACGTTCTGGTATTTCAACGGAACAGTTTGGGTGGAAGAAACTACTGTTATCGGTGACAACGGTTTGACAAACAATGCGAATGAGATTGACCTGGGAGGAGCGTTAAACCAGAACACCACCATTGCACAAGACGATTTTGGAATGACTTTCAACCTGGACGGAACAGGAGACTTTAATATTCAAGATAATGGAATTAACCATTTTACAGTTGTGGATAATGGTACGATAAGATTTGGGGGGGATGTTGAATGGCGTGATGAGAATACTGGAGGTACTGTACTAATGACGGCCATTGATGATGGCAATGATGGACGATTCACAGTAAGAGAAAATGGCACAATATCGGTTGACTTGGATGCCAATACTCAGTTTGTTTTTAATGAACAAGGTTTGGATAGAAATTTTAGAGTGGAATCTGACGGGGCCGCTAATATGTTATTTGTAGATGCAGGAAATAATAGAGTGGGTATGAATACTGGTACCCCAGACAATGCTTTGGATGTGAATGGCAAAATTTCAGTGACCACGTCTGCTGGTAATGAAATGGTGATTATTAATGATGATGTATGGCAACACTCTACAGGAAATCAGGATTTTGGTGATGGTGGTGCTCATTTTATTATGGCTTCCAGAGAAACAGATAATGAATCTGCCGGAATCTATGGCGATGGTGATCACGTGACTATTTGGAGTCCGGGAGACCAAGCACCAGGGCAACCCAACGCACTTTTGTATATCTGTGATGAAGATAATTACAATAATGACGGGATTCCTCATGATGATGGGGCTTTGGATGCCTATTTGAATACAGCCGGTAACTGGGTGGCAGCATCAGATAGAAATAGAAAAACGAATATTAAGCCATTGGAGAATATACTCGATAACTTACTGAAAGTAAATACTTATTCTTATGATTTTAAGTTGAACCAGCGTGAAATTGAAAAGGGTGATGTTGCACCACATGCTCTGGGTGTGATTGCTCAGGAACTTGAGCCAATTTTTCCTGATTTAGTAGAAAAAAGTGATGCAGGCGATTATTACGTGTCGTATACTGAATTTATTCCAATACTGATTGAGTCGATCAAGGAACAACAAGCTAAAATTGATGCACTGGTTTTGGAAAACGAATCCTTAAAGGACGCTTACCTGGAACTAGAGAATTTGAAGCAGGAACTTGACGTCATTAAGTTGAAGTTACAATAGTCCATAGAATGTGATAAAAAAAGACCAGGCTTAACCTGGTCTTTTTTTATATCAAAATACTGTTCTGGTTCCATATTTAATGGAAGTTTACTCCATCAAATGCAGCTTACTCTTGTTTCTCCACTCTGCATCATACTTGCTATCTGAAAAATAGATGATCAAATCAGCATCATATTTTGAGTTGCAGAAATAGATTTTTTTCTTGGCATCATACTTAGAGCTGGCAAAATACCAAAGCCCTTTGTTGCCATCGGCGTCATACTTTGATGAGCATTTGTGCACTACAAGATCGGCATCATATTTTGAGCTGGCCTTGTATACTTTAACATCCGCGTCATATTTAGAATCACACGAATAAACTGTTTGACCAGTGACCAGTCCTGTTATAAAGAGGGCGCTAAGGGTAAGGAGTATTGTTTTCATAATTTTTGATTTATGGTGTTAGTGTTAGTTTTTTACAAATTTGACGGTTTTGGACTCAAGCGCGCTATAAACTCTTAGGAAATAAACGCCTTTTGGAAAGTGACTTAAGTTTTTTCTGAATAGATTGCCATTAATACGCTCGTTGAGAATAACCTTTCCCTGAAGGTCAGTAATTTCAATCGAACTTGGACCATCTAATTCTGCATTGATCCACTCTTGTGTTGGATTTGGATAAATCTTTATGCTTGATTTATCAAGCTCCGAAATGGCATTGTTCGTTCCTAAATTTTCATAGTAATAAATACTGGATGTTGGGTCCAAGTATTCGCCCACAATCATGTCCAGGTCTCCGTCATTGTCAATATCTCCAAAGCTTGGGAAGGCAATGTAATTTGCTGTGTCCTTAATTCCAAAGGCATTGAAAGTAATTGGAGCAAAGTTGGGAGATGTGGCACTTCCTATGTTTTCGAGATACCCCAGAGGTGCTATTTCTGTCCCCGGATCGTATTCGTCTGTTGTAAACAAATCCAAATCTCCATCGTTGTCAATATCAACCAATCTCGGAACCCCAAGGCGTTGTAATTGACCAACCAAGCCAAAAGGGTCGTTTAAACCTGTTCCGAATACTGGGTTGCTTGGTGTGCCCGTGTTTTCAAAGTAAACAAACATCTTGGCGTAATATTCGTCATACACGCCAATGAGCAAATCAATGTCTCCGTCTCCATCCAAATCTGCGGCTTCCGGGAAAGACACATAGACATTGTTTCCGGAACCTTGAAATCCGAAGGGGTTGGTTACTGGGCTGGCAAAGGCTGGATTAGTGGCCGAACCAGTATTTTCAAAATACAGGATGCTGCCATATTGGTAATATTCACCTGAAGTAAACAAGTCCAAATCCCCGTCATTATCCATATCAGCAAAAGTAGGATATGCTAAAATCCCGTTGATCGAATCCAGCCCGAATGGCTCAATTTGAATTGGACCATAGCTGGGGTTGGTCTGTGTGCCCTGGTTTTCATAGTAGTTAAAACTGCCATAATAGCCAGCAGTCAACACATCTAAATCTCCGTCATTGTCCAAATCGACTAAAGCTGGCATGGTAAACTCTCCTGTTCCAAGAGCGCCAAAAAATGGTTTTATCGGATCTGCAAAATATTGCGCTGAAGTAGAATAAGATCCAAGAACCAACATAGCAGCAATGGCCGCTTTTTTCAATTTTTCACTGCCCGAATTGAGTAGCTCCTTAATAAGCTTGTGAATGTCTTCTAGTAAACTTTTTTTGAGAAAACCTGGAGTAGATTTAGCTCTCAGTTTTTTTAGCAACTGGTTGAGTAAGTTGACTTTTTGATTCATTTCAATTGGTTTTGGTTGAACAATTTACAAATTTATTCTGCTTTAGCCCAAAAGGTTTTACCCGGAATGTCCAAGAATTGATTCAGATAGGGACTTTCAAAATTCATGATGTTGGGTGTTCTGTAGTCGTCAATGATTCCCAGCTCGTAAATCTCATCTACACTGCTCATGTATTGCGCTTTTGCAACCAAGGTTTTGGTGGGTAGATGAATGATTGAAATGCCCGAACTATTGGCCGTTTCTGCGACTTGAATTTTTGAAAAGGAAGATGAGTTTTTTCTGATTTTTGAGTGTGCAACAAAGGCGTAATCACCTTTGAATGATAGGCCACGAACAAAAGAATCAAATTCAAAAATGGTTTCAAGATTGTTGGTTTCCGGGTTAAATTTGTTGAGCTCCCCTTTAGATGATTGCAAAAAGTATAGTTCGTTTTGATGGAATTTGGGAGAGTGGGGCATGCCAAGTTCGTCCAGCAGAATTTGATTGCTTTCTACATCCATTAAGATGCCACCCGCTTCAATTTTATCTCTCCAGCTTTGTCGAGAATTGCCGTTTCCAAGCGCAGTCACATATTTAAGTTGGTCATTCTTGACTGCCAAACCGTTTAAATGGCACCGATCTTCTGCTTGAAGGTTATCAATAAAGTGTGGTTGCCAAATGGGAATGAAATTGTATTCTGAATTGAATTTTACAAGACAACTAAAAGAAGTGTTGACGCCCACAATATCTTCTTTCACAAAATGAATGTCGTGAATGTCAACCAAGCCAGTATGGAAACTTGATTTCGGGATGAAAAGGGCGTCATAGTGGTTTTCTTTTGCAGGGTACCGATTGGCCAATTCCGGACTGTTTTTAAAATTGATGACCCGATCTTTTGTTGCCAGTACCATTTCCCGACCCCGAAAGCTAAATCCCATAGGTTTTTCAAAGTTTCTAGGCAGTTGAAACAGTTGCTCTTCATTTTTAGCGCCCAAAAAGATCAATTTGCCTGCTTGATAAGTGCTTAAGGCTAAAGTGATTTTAAGTTGATGAAGACATTCAGCAAAGTTGGGAGTGCATTGTATGGTAAAAGGTGCGTGCATAACTCAAATATACTGAATACCATTTATCTGGAGACATTTGATGGAACTCTCTGCCAGGGATTGAACTGGTAGCCAAAATAATATGAGCCTACACAAGCGCACACTGCAGAGAGGCGACAAATGAAGCCCGCTCTGCGGTGATGCCTTGTAGGAGAATATATTTTGCTTTAAGGGAAAGCCCGCCCGGGCAGCCTACTCCTCTTCCTGCTCATTCTCACACTGAAATCTACTCCTTAATTTCAAAGACGGTAAACGGACTAAAACCTCTGTTCTCAGGATAATACATGAGTTGAGCTACAACCGGATTGACCTGGAACGTACCCGGAATTTGTGCCTTCATGAGGTAAGTATATTCATAGCTCCCCGATGGCAAGTTGGTGATGGTATGCGCGAGTTTATCGTCTCGATACTCTCTGTGCGAATACCAACGATTCCAATTCCAGTACCCCCAGTAACTATAGTCCCAATGACGACCTGTGCCGTTATACACCGGCTCGCCTTCTATGACATAACCCAGGGGATTTCGAATGAATTCGCATCCTGCTGGGATGGGGTCTTCTATTAAAACGTATTGCTGGCCGGATTTAGAATTCACTTTTACCTTGACCAGGATATCGTCTCCCGGTTGAATGTTTTGTCCGTCAATTGATTTTTTCTCGTAGACTATGCGGTCTCGTTTTTCTGTTTTCACCAATTTATAATAGTCGCGGGTAATGTTGAAACTCATGTTGTCCATTTCGATTTTAGCTGCTTCACTCTCGCCATGCAGGAAGTAACTGAGTTTGGCATTGACGAACAAGCTTCCCTTGCCAGATTGTTTCACGGAGATGGTGTTTTTTCCTCTCTGCAATACATGGGTAGGTTCCATTTTGGCATCTTTAATTAAACTCAATAAATCGGCAGCTTTGAGGACATAGTTTGCACCAGGTTGGTGTACGTTTTTGCTGGTGTAATTGAGTTTAGCCAAATGAGAACCGTTGACAAATATTTGTAGTTCCATATTAGGGTTGAGGTCTCTTTTGAGCAATTTGCTCAACCCGAAAATGGTCATGGCTGTTTGACGTGTGTTGTGCCAGCTTGAGCCTTTCTTTTGATCCATGAGCCACTTAACCGCATTGGGAATAAGCGGATGGTCTTCATTAACCAAACTTAGAGCAAGTACTACATTGGCAGTGGTTTCAACCTGATCGTCTTGCCAGCTGTAATAGAATTTTTTACCTCCCCAGTGCGTGCTGGAGCCAGTTTTAATGGCTTTGTCTTCCAATCTTTTGACCATGCGGTTGGCCAGATCCTTGTCTTTTTGATAATGAGCTGCTTGCGTCCACAACGCCAATTCGTAGGCATTGGCGTCATCCGGAATGGTTTTGTTCTTCCAGATGGCTTTATTTCCAGCCTTAGAAGCCACCATCATACAATAGGCGTAAGTTGTGTTATTGTCGGACTTTTTGCTTTTGATGATTTGAAGCAGTTGATTTAAACCACGGTCGTACATGTCTGAAGGAACAGCATAGTCTGCCTGACCTGCCATATATAAACCATTGACTACGTAGGCTGTCATGAAAGGATTGGTGGCGTCATTTTCCCACCAGCCCCATCCTCCGTCGGAGTGTTGTAACTGACCGAGTCTGTCTGTTCCCTTAGCCACCATTTTTGTTAATTCATTGTGGTCGATGGTGGAGGTATAATCTTTTCCTAAATCCTTGAGCGTATTGGATACAATGATGTTCGGTAGGAATCTACTCATGGTTTGTTCCACGCAACCGTAAGGATAGCCAATGAGGTCGTCTAATGAGTTGAGTAAAGAGGAAGTGACCGACGGTGCAGTGCTCAACTCTATACTTGCCGAATTCAGGTCGATATCTTGTGGAATATCGAAGGTCATGGACTGGTTATCTCCGTTATTGAGGTAGAGGCTTTGTGCAGTGATCATTTCTAAACCATAGGGCTGAACAGGCACATCAATTTTCATGGCATCCGATTCTTCATCGGTCAATGCCTTTACCGTAAGATTAGCGGTAGTTATCATCTGTGTATTGATCTTCCAGTCGATACTCACATCATCGAGGGCATCTACTTTAATGGTTTTTCTGGTGCCTTGAACGCTGAGTCCATTGCTCTGAAGTTCTACGGTTACTTTCTTAGTTGTGTTTAAATAATTGTGGACGGTTGTGGCAATCAATAGTTCGTCTCCCAGGTTGATGAATCTTGGGGTTTCCATTCTCACCAGAAGATTTTTAGTGACAATGGTCTTAGCCAAAGTCTCTCCAACTTTTGAGTCTTTGGAGATTACCTTTGCGACAGTTCTCCAGGTGGTTAAATTGTCTGGTAATTTAATCTTTACCACAGCTTCTCCTTTAGAGTTAGTGGTGATGTTGGGATTCCAGTAGATGGCATCTTTGAAATCTGAACGGATCTTTTCTGGTTCAACAGTTGCGTTGCTCTCGTCTTTTTTTCCTTTTTCAAGTGATTTTGTGTTGCTAATTTTTCCGCTGACGACCATGTTGGTGGCAAGAGATCTTTCGTTGGTGGCACCAGCGGCATCCCCAAAACCTCCGGATAAGGCTAATTGATCAGATGGGGCTTCAGCATCTTCCATTGTTACATCATCCAGGTCCATTCCATCTGCACCAGTAATCGTTTCAGCGTTGACTTGTTGAACATTGCTCAAAAGGACGACTTCCGGATTATCGGCAAAAGACACCTCCTCATCTTTTTTAGAGTTGATACCAACAATTAGATCCACATCTGTTTTCTCATACATGGGCAGGTTTAGAATGGTGTATTTTCGCCCATTATGCCTGAACTCAATGTCAGTATGACTCAATTTAAATCCACTGATGGCATAGTAGCCGCTGGCATTGGTTTGGAAGCGTTTTCTGCCAACATAAATGCTTGCATTTGGAATACCGGCCTTAGTTTTTAGGTCGAGAACATACCCTCTAATGGTAACCCTGCCATTGGTTTGGTTGTATGAATAATGATACGATTTTCGATCATCCAACAGATTCATGCTACTCAGGGCAATGTCATGTTTTTGTCGTCTCCATTCAATTTGCTGAAGCGCTCTTATTGAGCTCTGAGCATAATTGGAAAACTGATTGGGTGTTGAGTTGTAGTTATACACGGGGGCTTTATTGCCATAAAATGCATCTTCAATAGATTGAATTTGATTGGGATAAAGAGAGTAGATGGCTTCATCTGCGGTAGACAAAGTCACGTTGGCATTGGGAACCGGATTTCCTAAATAATCTTTGACTTTGATGATGGCAGAAGCCGTGGTGCCGGGTTTGTATTCTGATTCATCAAACTCTAAACTGACATCTAAATACTGATTGTTCGGGATGATGGCTATTTGGGATTCTGATTGGATATACCTGCCGTCTTTTACGTAGGCGACCTCAATTCTAAGTTGACCATACACGGATTTGTCTAATGGAATCTCTAACTGACGGTATGCCTGATCACTGCTATCTCCTTTAAATTGATAAGAGTCGAAATGCACAAACGCGTCTCCACCAACGGAGATTAGTGCGTCCACATTCTCAGGAACATATACCATGGCCTGAACGGTCTCTCCCGCATTATATACTTTCTTATCTGGCATAATCTGAATGTTGCCATAGGACGCCCACCAGGCATGTTGTCTGTTATCTTCGTCAATTACATAGAAGTAAATGGCAGATTCTGTGCGTCTTTTTTTGTCATCACTTCCCTCTAGTTTAGCGTAATAATGACCGGCCTTTAGTTTAGGGAGTAGTAATTCGATAGGATGGTCTTTGCTCGTTTCAATTGTTGTATCGAGCACCAGTGTTTCTTTAGATTTTGAGTGACGCCCGTGGTGCAATCCTCTGTCAAATACCTGAACTCGAACACTTTCTTTAATGAGGTTTCTTGAGTAATCCAAGGCGCTGATGTCTATTCTTGGTTGATCCTCTGTTGAGAAGTAATACCGGCTCGCATTGGCAGAAAGTGTGAATGAGCTGTAGGCCACAATGCTGTTGTTAGAACCTGTGATGGTTCTTCTGCTGGCATCCATCACTTCTGCTATTACGGTGTATTTGAAGTTGTCGTTGGTTTTATCATCCGTTTGATAACTGAATTTGGCAACGCCATTTTTGTCCAACTCGACGGTTTCAGTGTGTACAACTTGCTGCCCATAAACATTGTAGTCGGTTCCATAAAAATCGGCATACCAATGCCAGTATCTGTAGTGATAGTACCAGGGAATGTAAAAATGTTGTTTGACAATTTTGTAGGATACTCTTGCATTGACTACCGGAGCCCCAAAAAAGTAATCGGCTTTGATCTCTCCTTCAATCAGGTCACCACTTTGGTATTGAGATTTATTCAACTCCACTTTGACTTCAAATTCTGGTTTTTTGTATTCTTCCACCTTGAATTTGCAAACACCTTTATCCTGATTGTAACCATAGTACCAATAATTAATTGCTCCATTGGCTGAGTACTGAATGGTATATTCACCTAGTTTCCAGGAGGGATCTGCAGCAATGCTGTCACTGAAGGAACCATGGTCA
>JAUILH010000044.1 GCA_030433115.1 Bacteroidia bacterium
AGTGGGTGCAGGCAAGGAGAAGTGTATCTATTTGGGGATGTTCGAGGAGGAAGCTTTGAACGTCTTCTTTGATGAAATATCTGCCGCCAACTGTGTCAAAAGTAGTGTTTTCTACAAGTGGGACCCACATGGGACAGGCCTTTTGCCACACTTTAACTTCCGGAAAAAACTTGGCGGTTTCAATGGGGTAAGAGTTCGACTTAACCGTGCCGTTTGTTCCCAGGATGCCAACTTGTTTGGTCTGACTCAGTTTTCCAATCACCTCTGTGCTGGGTCTAATTACACCAAGGACGCGTTTATGTGCATCCATATGAATCAGGTTTTTTTGTTGAATGGTTCTGAGTGCTTTGGCGGAAGCTGTATTGCATGCTAAAATGATCAATTCGCACCCAAGATCAAACAGTTTTTCTACGGCTTCAAGCGTGTATTCATATACCACATCAAAAGACCTGGTGCCGTAAGGCGTGCGGGCATTGTCTCCAAAATAGAGGTAGTCGTATTCTGGCAATTCGGTTTTTAGTGCCTTTAAAATAGTAAGGCCACCATAACCAGAATCAAATACGCCAATTGGAGTCATGAGTTAAAGGTATAAAAAACCCCGTTCCTATGCCGATTAACTATCGGAGGGAAACGGGGTTATCTATTTTGTTAAATGTCGTTAATTGGTGGAGAGGGGTTCTAGCCCCAGTTCCTTCCGCACACCGTCCGTAATGTCGTTTCCGCCATTGGCGTAGTGAAGTGCAGAACCATCAATTACGTATGTATACTGACCAGCTTCTCCCACTTTTTTGATGGCTGTCTGAATTTTATCAGAGATCAGTGCCATGTACTGCTGTTGTTTATTCTGAATTTTTGTTTGTTCTTCTTGTTCAGCTTTTGGGTAGCGCTGCTCCAGATCAACAATGTCTTGTTCCAAAATCTTTTTCTGGATGTCAGACAATGGTGAACCATCTGCATTCTTGCCACTTTGGTATTGATTGACAAGTGCTTTGTAAGTAGAGTCCATTTTGGACAATCTTTTCATAGCTTCACCTTGCATGCTCTGAATGTCTTTCATAGCATCTTTATAGTCCTGCAAGTCTTCCATAATTTTGGAAGGATACACATGGGCAATTTTTTGAGCAAACACACCGCTGCACATTGCCATCATAAAAAATAATAATATCGATTTTCTCATTTTTGCTTGTTTATTAATTTACCCCTAACTTCTTAAGGACTTTATCACTGATATCTAATTTAGTGTTCGCGTATAGCAGGTTGGATTGGTTCGCTTTGTCAAAAACCATGTCGTATTTGTCTTTTGACACGTCCTTAATGGCTTTATAGAGTTTATCTTGAATCGGTTGGATCAACTCTTGCCTTTTTTTAAATAATTCGCCGTCAACTCCAAACTTTTTCTTTTGAAACTCTCTGACATCATTTAGAAGTTGAGCGATTTCCGCTTCTCTTTTCTTCTTGATTTCGTCTGGCAATAGAATTTTTTCTTCCTGATAGGCCTTGTCTTTGGTTTCAATTTCAGCGTATTTCTCTTCAACTTCTTTTTGCCATTTTTCAGAGAGGTCGTCCAATTTCTTTTGAGCTTCTGTATAGGCAGGTATTTTACTTAAAATGTATTTGCTATTGACATAAGCATACTTCTGAGCAGAGCTGTTTAAAGCAAAACTCAGCGCAAATAACAGGACTAATGTGGCTTTCTTTAATGTCATATTCAATAAGCTATTGGGCGAAAATAATAAATTTCAAATTACAGGTCTCCAAGATTCATGCCAATGGTAAATTGGAACCCACTATAGAACGGGAATTTCTTGCCTGAAATGCTGGACTGGAAACCGGTAGCACCATTAACCTGGTCTGGCACATCAAAGCCCCACCCATAGTCTAGTCCCATCAGACCAAACATAGGTAAGAAGATTCTTAAACCGACACCTGCAGCACGTTTTACCTGGAATGGATTAAATGTTTTCCAGTTTTCCCAAGTATTCGATCCTTCTGCAAATGCCAAAGCATAAATGGTAGCTGACGGGTTCAAAGAGATTGGGTAACGCAGCTCAAGCACGTACTTGGCAATAAGCGGACTTCCTTGCGCTTCAGATAACCAACCGTTGTCATATCCTCTTGCTGCGATTAGTTCTCGTCCATCCAGGTTGTTGAAGCCAGTTAAACCACTTCCTCCCAAATAGAACCTTTCGAACGGAGGAACGCCTATAGATTGACCAACTCTTCCCGGCATAGGCAATAGGAAACCAAATCCTGTTTTGGCATTTAGCACGAGTTTGTTTTTCTTGTTCCTTTTCGACAAGCTTGTGAACCATGAAGCGGTGAACTTTGGTTTGATATACTGAATCCACTTATAACGCTCCTGAGGCGTTAAGGCAGCCAGTTCTTCGTCAGACTTGCCAGCCAATCTTAAGGAATTGATTGGGAGTCCGAATTTCCCGGAAATTTTGAAGGTTGAACCAGAAGTTGGATACAAAGGCACATCTACTGAATTACGAATTAATTGAAGTCTGACGTAAACGGACTTGGCAATACCACTATCCAAAGCAAACAAAGACCCGTAATTGTTGACCCTGTATCTTTGGAAACCAACTTCAGCCATTGTTTGGAAGTAATCGTCCGGCCACTTGTTTCTTTTTCCAAAGCCCAGTGATACACCGGTTACTTTCAAATCCTCACGTCCTTCATCTTTCTTGGGAACTCCATTGGATAGAATTGAGTGATAGGCAGACACAGTGAAAGAGTTGGGCTTTTTACCACCTAACCACGGTTCTGTAAATGAAAAGTTAAATGATTGATACCACAATCCATTCGATTGAGCCCTGATGGATAATCGTTGACCATCTCCACTAGGTAGAGGTGTCCAGGCACCTTTCTTGAACATTTTTCTAAGAGAGAAGTTGTTAAACACCAATCCAAGGGTACCAACGATTCGACCACCGCCCCATCCACCGGATAATTCAATTTGATCTGAAGGCTTCTCTGCTACGGTATATTCGATATCAACCGTACCATCCGCAGGGTTTGGCAGAGGCTGAACGTCCATGCTTTCCGGGTCGAAATACCCCAGGTTGTTGAGCTCTCTTTGGGTTCTGATAATTTCATTACGACTAAACTTGTCTCCAGGTTTGGTTCTGATTTCACGGTAGATTACGTGGTCATTGGTCTTCGTATTTCCAGACACACGGACATCTCTCACGTAAGCAATCTTTCCTTCATTTAAACGGATTTCGTAGTTAATGAAGTTAGAATCTCCATAAACAATGGTCTCTTTTGGAATGAGTTGGAAGAACAGGTGTCCTCTGTCCATGTAATAAGAGGTAATGTCTGACCCATTTTGACTAAAGTGTAATCTCGAATCGAGTAATGATTGATTGTAAACATCTCCTTTCTTGAGCCCCAAGATTGTATCCAGCTGCCCATCGCGATATTTGGTGTTTCCAAGCCAGTTAAAGTCTCCAAAATAATAGGTAGACCCCTCATCGACGGTTATTTCAATATTAACAGATTTCTCATCATAATCGTAGACAGTATCTGAAGTCACAATGGCATCTCTCAGACCAATGTCATTGAATTTCATGATCATGGCTTGTTTGTCTTCTTCATAGCTGGAACGCATGAATTTAGATCGCTTGAAGATTCTCCACCACAATTTACGTTTCGTTTCTTTCATGGAACGATACAACTTGCCATGACTAAGGCTGGTAACACCGTTGAAAACTATGTCATTGATTTTATACTTATTGCCTTTGTCCACTGTGAAGAATAGTCTGGCTGCATTGTTTTTGGTTGTATCCAGTTCTTGTTCAACCTTAACCTTGGCTTTCAAATAGCCCTTGTCAATGTAGAAATTTCGAATTTGGTTTTTTGTGACCATTTTCAAACTCTCATTCACGATTCGACCAGGATATAGATTAGTCAGCTCCCTGATTTTTTCGTTATCTCCCTTAGTCACATCTCCTTCAAAATAGGCCTGTGATAACCTTGGAAGTTCCTGGACTCGGATGATCAGGAATACATACTCGCCTGACACTTTTTCTTGCAATATTTCAACGTCAGAAAATAGTTTTTGATCCCATAGGTTTCTAATAGCTGTTGTAAGATCAGAGCCTGGAATGGTGATTTTTTCTCCTTTTTGTAGTTCAGAGATGAGGATAATGGCATTGCCATCTACCGTATTGTTGCCTTGTGGCTTAACGCCTCCAATGATATAATTCCTCTGCGATTCGTAATTGATGTTAGGAATATCGGGCTGAGCAAATGCAGCCAGCGACATCAAAAAGCTTGATATGAGGAGTAGTGCTTTCAATTGTCTGTAATTTGTTCACTCACCATGCCAAAACGCCTTTCACGACCCTGGTAGTCTAAAATAGCCTTGTACAAATGTTCTGCCTTAAAATCAGGCCAAAGCACCGGTGTAAAATGAAGTTCTGTGTAAGCCAATTGCCACAATAAAAAGTTACTAATTCTGGTTTCTCCGCTCGTTCTGATCAATAGCTCTGGATCAGGAATACCATTCGTAGATAAGTTAGAACTGATCAAATCCTGATTTATTTCATCAAGCGATATTTTTTTGTCGTGGAATTCCTGAGCAATGGTCTTTACGGCCTGCTCAATTTCCCACCTACTGCTGTAAGAAAGCGCAAGAATTAACTCAATTCTATCATTGTTCTTAGTGGCTTCAAATCCTTTTTCAAGGGCTTCCTGACACCCGTCGGGTAGGTTTTCAATATCTCCAATTGCTTTTAAACGAACTCCATTTTGATTGAGTTCATCAATTTCGGCAACAATGGTTTGAACCAATAAATTCATCAAGGCGTCTACCTCTTCCTTTGGTCTGTTCCAATTCTCGGTGCTAAAAGCGTATAAAGTAAGATGTTTTACACCCAATTCGCTGGCTCCGGTAAGGGCTTCTCTCACGGCTTCAACACCGCTGGCATGACCAAAAGTTCTCATTTCCCCTTTCTGTTTGGCCCACCTGCCATTGCCATCCATGATTATGGCTATGTGTCTGGGAACATTATTAGGGTCAATATGAATTTTGTAATTGCTCATAAAAAAGCGCTGCAAAGGTCTTAAGAATAAATCAGATAAGAAAATTTAATCGTAACGCTTCCTCTTAAAACTATCCGGGCAGTTTGGACCGCGATTTATTAGGAACGACAATGTGATGCCGGTATAAGCGTACCAGTCTTTGTTGTAAGGGTTTCCTCGCGAGACCCCGGTGTTGTTAGCAGTAAACCCTTCCTGGTTGAGTGACTGGTCACCCATTTGGGCAGCGAGTTGACCATTTTCATTGGCTAAAATCACGGGATCTGCGTAGTTTCCACTGACATCATCTAAATAGTCAGTAAATGTTTTTCTTAACCCATATTCTATGGCAAAGGTGAAAGATTTGCTTACGCTTGCCTTGAAACCTAAACCAAATGGCAGGGATAGTTGGTTCAATTTGTATTTTTTATCTGAATTGTAACTGGTTTCCTGTCCTTCGGTGCCAAGAGGCTGTAGTTCGATGAAATCATCGTTATAGGCGCCTTTTGGGTTGTGGTGAAAATAAGTCATACCAAAAAATACGTAGGGTGTATAAGGAGGGTATTTCTTAAAGTCTCCGGGAATGTAATTGAAGAAATTAACTTCAACGATTCCTCCCAATTCAACAATGTTTGACTTAAAGGATAGATTCCTGTTAATTTGGTTGAGGTTGTTAGCACTTGAATCGCTTCCGTGAATTCTCGCCCACAAAATAGACGCTCGGAGCGCTACACGTTTGTTAAGATTGGCTTTGTAATGCAGGCCACCAGACAGTTTTGGTTGCTTAAAGTGCGTTTGGTTGATCTCCCCAACATAATAAGCGTACCCCACATTTAGACCCACTTCATCTTTTCTCTGAGACTGGGCATTCAGAGCGCACAAAACACTTACCAGAAATAATAAATATTTAGTCATTAATGGTTATTTAGAACTTAGGCAAGTTCAATCTACCTTTTAATAACCTATAATGTACCGAAAATATTGCGAACATATAAGAATCAAGGTCAGATTCATCACCTCTTTGCTGTCCTGCCGAGATTGGTCCAGGATAACTAGTGGCCTCAGGGAGCCCTAAATTTGGATCAGCAAAATACTGTCCTTCCGGTGTTGCAAAAGAAGAATTGTCAATATAAACACTGCTCACATCATCGATATAATCAGTGAATGTTTTTCTCATTCCAAACTCAAAACCAATGCTCCATTGCTTATTTAAAGAGTACTTCAAACCACCTCCGTAAGAGATTGCCATGCTGATTCTTTTGTAATCCACTCCTTCAGTGTCGTAAGTATGCAATTTCGTCCAACTACCTGATCTTTGGTACTTAGCTTTCGGATTAAAGAAAAAACCACCAAAACCACCAAATAAGTATGGACTTAGGTGTTTAATTTTCTTACCTCTTGCACCATTCATTCTGTAAGGATGCCCAATTCTCTCAGTCAAAGGATAGAATTCAAACATGGCAGACAATTCCGAAATGGGTGATTTAAAATGTAAGTTTCTGTTCTTTCTCCACGGATCTTCTGTTCTGGCATCATCACCATCTACTCTGCCTTGAGAGAAGTTTGCTCTTATGGCAAACATGGGGGAAATTTTAAAGCGATAACCCAATGATAATACAGGCCTGGTTAAAGCCAATTCTATATCTTTAACACTGGCAAACCCATTTCTTCCGATACCATCATTACCACCTAGCTCACCTAGGAATTGTGTGGCACCAACACCTGCAAATAACTCATGTCGGTAGTACCTCCAACTTTGTGCATTAGACACGCCAGCAGCAGCGACAAAAGCAAATAAGAGTAGTATTTTTCGCATGGGCAGAATTTCTTACGTAAGCAAAAGTAATTAAATTTTTTGTAAGCCAATACGTTACAACGACAATTTAGTTGCGTTTGTCGATACCCCAGAGCAATTTGTGTCTGATAGTTCTGAAAAAGGAATGATCTTCAAGTTCAACCATTTCTGCCTGGAAGGGTGATTTTTCAATAATCATTTCCGTGCCGTTATTGATGGTTTCGGAGCGAGAATCCATGGTGATTAAGAATTCCTTGCTTCTCCCTTCTGCCACTAATTTAAGACTGACATCATCCGATAAAACAATGGGCCTCACATTGAGATTGTGTGGGGCAATTGGCGTGATAATGATGTTGCTTGAATTGGGAGATATAATGGGACCTCCACAACTCAAGGAATAGGCAGTGGAGCCGGTTGGTGTGGAAACGATTAAACCATCTGCCCAATAAGAGTTCAAATACTCTCCATTCACGTAGGTGTTGATTGTGATCATGGAAGATGAATCTTTCTTGTGTACGGTGAATTCGTTGAGTGCGAAATTCAAGTCACCAAAAAGATGGTCCTCAGTTTTGAGTGAGATCAAATTCCGCTTGTCAATTTTGAATTTTTGATTTGCCAGGCCCTGTATGGCTTCTTTAACATGGTCTTTGGCAACGTTCGACAGGAAACCCAATCTGCCCGTATTGATCCCCAGGATTGGGATATTGGCGTTTCTTATAAAAGTGAATGCACTTAGAATAGTGCCGTCTCCGCCCAGAGATAAGAGGAAGTGGGGATTGAATTCTTTAAGAGTGGCATGGTTTTCAAAGGTATTCATGTCCTCCGGCAGTTCAATTCTTTTGTCTAAATACGGAACAAAGTTGTCATAGCAAATCACCTCAGCATTAATGGCTGTCAACTCCTGAAACAGCAGCTGTATATGTGGAATTGAATTATCCTCAAATGATTTACCGAAAATAGCGACTCTCATAATTAAATTGCTTGAGTGAAATGTAGAAATACGCCCAGTTGACTAATGTCATTGTAGGCTAGTTCCAAACGGATCACCCGATCATAAATTGTTGTAAAATCAATCCCGACTCCAAAACCGGATAAAATTTGATCCTGAAGCGAATTTGAGAAATTATTTTCAAACGAGCTAACGTATCCGGCATCAACAAAGGCACCTACATAAATCTGATAAGGAATTTTTCTGAGGTGGGAGATCTTGAACTTGGGTAAATTAACGGCTTTGTTTACAAGCTGATACTTGATATCTGACTTAAACAAAAAAGTGGAACTGCCATCCATAACATAGTCTTCAAATGACCGAATGTAGTTCCGGTAACCGAGACTTTGAACTAAATAATAAGGCGCATTTTTGGAAACACTCTGCCATTTAAACCCCACTCCACCGAACCATTTTTTACTGAGTTTTTGATAAGACCTCAGGTCTACTAGAGAATTCAAATAACTGTTGCCTGAACTGAATGAGGACAGGTTGATTTCTCCGTGTGCATACCAACCTTCAAGGGGATAAGACTGTCTATCTCTGCGGTCGAAACGTGTGATCAATGTGTGGTTAATGATGAGCTCTTTATTGATGTTGAGTTCGGGAAAGTAACTATTCAGCCGACTCATAGAATCACTGATTTGGAAGGATGCCACCCGACTTTTGATGGACACATAATCATTGAAGTTGAAATTGTAAAAAGCTTGTAATGTTCCGGCTGTCTCATTGGCTATGCGCTGTGCTTGAGGGTCTCTGTAAAATAAACGCAGATTATCCCGAGTACCATAAACCAATTCGGCATATTCCCGATAGTTCGCGTTCAACTTAAAACTCCAATTACTCCGACCAATAAAAGGGACTTTTATGCCGAAACCTCCTGCCTTTACATATCCTAAACGACCCGATAGTTCCAATTCTATCACTCTGCCCGCGACATTGTAATGTTTCAAATCCAAACCGTAACTCAGCCTAAATAAATCTGGATTTTTTAACCATGTATTGAAATTGGTTTCATGGATTTTTGCATAGGGAATTGGCCATATAAACCAGCGCTCGGTAACTGAAAAAAACACTTGAACACCTTGGCCTGAAGCAGACTGCATACTTGAGCTGGAAACCACAGTAAATAAATTTGTGTTGGCGAGATTGCTCCTGGAGATGTCGAGAAGTCGCTTAAATTCGAGTGAGTCATAGGTCTTTCCCGCCTCCAACTCTATGATTTTTTCCAGAAACGAAATTTGTGTTTTTTTGTTCCCCTCAAAAGTAATGGAGGCAACGGTTACATTTTGCGTCCGGCAGATCGGACTTAACATAATGAGCAGAATGAGGAGTGCCGGTCTCACATCTTAATGAAATTCATCAAGGCTTCATAGTTATCCTTAATGTCTTCGTTGAACCGGTCTTCTTGATAATGTGCCGTCACATCATACTCATAGCGCTCAAAAGAGCGGAGGATACGTCTCAAATCTGTTTGGTTGATTTTAAGTGTTACCTCAATTTCTGTTGAATCTTGAGCGGAAGTGATATAGGAACTCAAAATTTTGGCGTCATTTTCCTCAACAATTCTGGAAATTTCAGACAAAGAATAGTCATTCTTACTCATGTTGAGAATGATAACTGCGCCATTTTCACTGATTGAGGCGGTGTTAACAATCAATTCCATCAAGTAATTGACATTCGTAGACCCCAAATAATTCTCCTCATGATCCAAAATAGGAACCAGACTCAATTTGAGGTCCGAAATCAGCTTCATAACGTCATAAATGTGCACGTTTTGCTGTACCCCAGGCCTCAAAAGCAGAAGGTTTTGATCTTTCAATTGCAAACCTGGATCAGGCAGGTCCATGATGTCAGTGTCAGACACCAGTCCAAGATAGCTTGTCCCGGAAACCACGGGCAAGTGGCCTACCTTAAATTCGTCCATCCAACTCAATGCGCGCAATCCTGTATCCGTGTCTTTCAACGGAGGAATTTCATCTGATATTAAATCTATTGCTATCACCTATGAATATTAACGTTACAACGAAAGTAATTATTACAATAATACAAATATTAATTTCTTGCCAGATTATGGGATTTGTTCCTCAGATTCAACTTAAGAGGTCTTAGAAATCGAAAATGATATTTCAAAAATCGAACCTTTAAAAATTGACGGTGTGAACTTAGGTTTACGAAAAAGAAAACATGAAGCAATTAGCAGTACTATCCTTGCTATTAACTTCTCCGATCGTACATGCTCAAATAGACAAGTATATTCGTCCGTCGGAGAGGATTACAATGAGTTATGAAGCCGAATCAGATCGTTACAAGTACAAACCTGCCTCAGCATATGTTAGATCAGCGGTCAACAAGGATGGCACAGTGGCTTGTTTCTACAAACACCCCAACCCTTCGGGCAAAGAAGGGGGCAAGCCTCAGCTAACTCATACCTACTATGGGGCAGAAGGCACGGTTCTTCGGAGCAGCTTTGTAAACTATAATTTATATAATAAAGAGCCCTCAGTTGTGAATTCATATGGCTCTGGTTTCTACGTTTTGGGAAAGGAATACTGTTTGAATTTCAATGAGGAGGGGAAAGTTACTTCTAAGTTGTTTACTAATAAAGGGTTTGATTATCAGGAGGTGTCGGTAGTATCTGACGAGCAGGTTGTGATATCATACGTCAAAGACGAAAAATTAGGCACTCTTTTTTGGAATAGAGAATCTAATACTTGGAAATCCTGGACGACCAACTTCCGCCCATTGGAATATTTGGGCAACAGTTGTGATCAAAAGAAATATATGGAGTTATATCACAATTATGCGGAAGACTTGGAAAAAGAGGGAGATAGATATGTTGAAAAGGATTACAAAGAATTAAGAGTTGCGGTGAAGGACATAGCAAAAGGATATGCTGGGAGTGATCCATTTGAAAAGGAGTTCACCTTGAGCAGGTCTGAGTCGGGTTGGACCTACAAGATTCAAAAAGTCAATTTGGAAAATGCCGGCATGGCAGTGATGCACTCTAAAGATAAGTTCAACACTTCCGGCATGGATATGAGTCTTACCATTATTAATGAAACCAGTAATTATGAACCTAAAACAACTACCGTATCAGATTTTTATTTCGATCAAATATTGCCTGGGTTTGAAACAAATGGCGAAATAATCTATCCGGTAAATGCCTGGTATCGACTAGGCGGAGAAGCCACTCAAGGCCTTATTATAGTTAGGTTTGATAAGAATGGAGATTATAAAGGTTTTACTGAGATAGTTGCAAAAAAGGACGCGAATTTTTCCAATTGTATCAATGCGTCTCATGTCCACTACGATAAAGCCAGAAAGGAGATTGTCTTTTCAACCTACGATAGGGCATATTGGTATCAGTTGGCTTACAAAATAGACCTGGGGGAGTAAATCTTCACCGATCACCTGATTGCTCTATTTTTGATCAATGTTGGCACAATTGAGATTTTTGAATCAATGATTCTAGTAACTTTGTGTCAAGTTCTGATCTATGACAAAATTAAGCGTTAACATTAATAAAATTGCCACCTTGAGAAATGCTCGCGGTGGCAATGTGCCTGATTTGATCCAGGTAGCAAAAGACTGTGAAAGATTTGGGGCAGATGGGATTACTGTGCACCCCAGACCAGATGAAAGACACATTCGCTACGATGATGTATATGCTCTAAAGGAAGTGGTGACCACAGAATTCAATATCGAGGGTTACCCCAATAAAAAATTCATGGATTTGGTGTTAAATGTTAAGCCGGATCAAGTCACATTGGTGCCAGATCCACCAGAAGCATTGACGTCTGATGCCGGATGGGATACTCAAAAACACGGTGAATTTCTCACCGAGATCATTTCAGAATTCAAGAACAAGGGCATTAGAACCTCCATTTTTCTGGATACTGAGGAAGTCAACATACAGCATGCCCCTGCCACAGGTGTGGATAGAATCGAATTATACACCGGTCCATATGCAGAGCACTATGCATTTGATCCTCAGGAAGCCATCGCTCCATATGTCCTGCAGGCAAGAAAAGCCGTTAAATTGGGACTAGGGATTAACGCCGGGCACGATCTGGACCTGACGAATTTGGCATATTTCAAACAACAAATTCAAGGCTTACAAGAAGTATCTATTGGTCACGCTCTCATTTCTGATGCGCTGTATCTTGGCTTAGAGAATACCATTATGATGTACAAAAAACGCTTGATGTAATGGAGTTGCATTTTAAAAAAATTGGAAGTGGGCAACCCCTTGTGATTTTACATGGATTGTTTGGCTCATCAGACAATTGGCAAACATTGGGAAAACGATTTGGTGAAGATTATGAAGTCTATCTGGTCGATCAGAGAAATCATGGACATTCACCGCACAGCAGCGAGTTTTCTTATGAATTGATGGCGCATGACTTGTACGGGTTTTTTAGAGAAAATCACTTGTATGATGCGGTATTGCTGGGGCATTCAATGGGTGGGAAAACAGCCATGCAATTTGCGCAATCTAATCCCGATTTGTTGGAAAAATTAATAGTGGCAGATATAGGTGTGAAGGGTTATCCCATGCATCATGGGCCAATTTTGGAAGCATTAAATGCGGTTAAACCAAATGAACGAAAGAGCAGAGGAGAGGCAGACAAAGTGATGTCGCAATACATAGACGACCCGGGTGTAAAACAGTTTTTGCTCAAGAATTTATACTGGAAAGAAAAAGGTCTACTCGATTGGCGATTTAATTTGGAAGTGCTGGAACGGGAAATGCCCAATATCCTCAACGCTTTGCCCGAGATACAGGTCAATATACCGACTTTATTCATCCGCGGAGAAAAGTCAAATTATATCCTGGACGATGACTTTGATCAGATTAAAGAACGATTTCCTAACTCGGATATTAAGACCATCAAAGATGTAGGACATTGGCTGCATGCAGAAGCCCCGGATGAGTTTTACGATTTGGTGGTGGAGATGATTGAAGGTTGAGTAAATTGATGTTGCTTTGAACCATTTAATCAATTGCTTGTACCTTACTATCAAAATCCAATCTATGAAGAACTTTCTATTCTGTTGTGCTTTGCTATTGTCGTTACCTGGACTAGCCAAAAGAGGATCTGTTGAATCCTACCTCACCTTCGTTGTTGAAAAAGACACTCTGGATGAAGGCTTGAATGGCAACTCAAGGATTTATGGTCATACTTACGAAGGTCCGAGCAATTCCGTTTTAAAAAATGTGAGCGTATTTCTATTGAACGACAGTGTCAAAATTGCACAAAGGTTGTCTAATGAGAAGGGACAGTTCTTTTTTCAAACCCTAAAACCTGGAAAATATGAGTTAGTCACTAAAGCCAACGACATGGCAGAAACCAGAAGTCATATTTTAGAGCTCAAACCAAATCAAAAAATAAAAGTGGCGTTTCACATCATGCACGAAATGGAATGTGTTACAAAACCGGTTATCTACCTCTATCCTCAAGAAACCATGGATGTGGATATCAAACTTCATTTTAAAGGTCAACTGACATACACTTATCCCAAGTACAATAAAAAATGGCAGGTCCAAGCTCACCCAAGTGGAAAAATAGAAACCGATGGATCATCCTACAATTATTTGTTTTGGGATGGTCAAATGCCAAGAAAATGGTTGCGTTCCGGTTTTGATGGAGAAGGTGCAGTAATTTCAGGGAGTAATTGTGAAGTTTTTTTGACTAAGATTCTGGATGAATTAGGCTTCAACTCGCAGGAAAAACAGGATTTCTTAACATATTGGGTGCCCCAAATGATAGCTCATGATCGCATGTTTGTCAAGTTTTACGTGAACGAGAAATATGATGAGACAATTGGCGGAATCACAGTGTCCCCAAAACCAGATAACATTCTAAGGGTATATATGGTAGTGGAACCAACCAATCATCAGATTTGTGTTCCACTGCAGGAACAAACATTTCAAAAGCTTAATCGAGATGGATTCACACTGCTCGAGTGGGGAGGCACACTCATTGAGGCAGAATCGCCGATTAATTGATTAATCCGCTTGTCCACTCATAATTTTTCAAAATAAGCGGTATATTTGAGAGACTAACTACCTCTCAATGAAATCATTCCTCATTTTTTTAAGCTGCTTATTTGGCACATTTACTGCCCACTCTCAAGTCAATTTAAATGGTGAGCTAGATGCCGTAGAAGAGCTATCAAGGAAAGAAACCGTTTATATCCCAATGTCGGACGGAACACTTCTGGCCACTGATATTTATTTACCCATACTTCAAGATTCCCTTGTTTTTCCTCTGGACTTGGGAGGGACTATTTACAATATTCAATTGGTTGAAAAGGGCCAGCAATATGTTATTTATGATTCGGTTTTTCAGGGAAATAGTTCTTACGCTATGCCCTGCATTTTTACCAGAACACCGTATAATAAAGCCGGAGATGATTATGGAGGTTACGCGTTTCCATTTCTAGGCTACGGCTACATTATTCAAGATATGAGAGGGCGGTATGACAGTGAAGGGGCTTACTTCCCAATGTTCAGTGACAGTTGGCAAAAAGAGGATTACAATCCTGGCATTCATTTGCCCTTTGACATTACCTTGGATACAGACCCAGCCAATTCTAACTTTCATGAAGATGGTAAGCAGAGTATTATGTATTTAAGCGACCAGCTTCAGAGGATAGAGGATTTGGATGGAGATGGTATTAATGACACCATTCCACTGATTAATGACAATATAGGAACCTATGGTGCTTCTGCATTGGGCAATTCGCAGTACCAGGGAGTCAGTGCCATTCCTCACAGCATCAGTCATGGTGTGAAGTGCATTATGCCCGTTGTAGCTACCAATGAGCATTATGAAACCACCAATTTTAATAACGGTGTTTATCGAACCTCTTTGACGGATGGTTGGGTTACGGGTCAGATTAATTCGGGTGTGGATGATGGCTTGAATGGCTCAGATTTTTCAATTTTTAATAACCTGCATAGTTCTACTGATTATGGCTACAACGATAAGGCAGAGTTAACAGATGACATTTTAGAGTTCATGGTGGAAACTCCTCCAGGACCTGGTATGACCTCTGGCGCATATCCAGATTCACCTTTAAGGTTAAATTTAGACGCGTCCTTTGCGCCAGTTGATGCCAATGGTGAATCATCAGCTTCAGGCGCCTATTCAAGGTATAATAATCTGGACATGCCAAGTTACAATGTCACTGGCTGGTGGGATATTTTTATCAATGGACAGATAGAGACGTTCAACAAAATCAGAACACAACACCCTGGTCAGCAAAATCACCTGATTATTGGTCCCTGGGCACATCAAACCATTGGCGAAGATTCTACCGGACATGTCAAATATCCAGCTAACGTAAAAGATGTCATGGGTGACATCAACAGTGAATTTGACTTTGGGACGTCTTCAAATGGTGATATTGTATCAAGTTTGTTCAACAAAGATTTGGTCCACTTTTTTAGAGAACACATGGGTGGAGAGCCCTATTTTTTCATAAAGGAATCTGATGTATGGCAGAATGCCGGAACGCTTGATTTGAGGGTGCCAGCCAGCGACTACATCATCCCCTATGCAGATTTCGTTAATTTTCTGACCGGTCAGGATTCTCTGCACAATTTACCAGTAGAAATTGATAATGGAAGTGGCACTGCAACTATATTGTACAATATCCCACCACCATCTCCACCCCTCATTGCAAGCTCTCAAACTATTGAGCCACATACCATGGGGTATTTCGCCAATCATAAAGCTGTGCAGGCATTCATCACCGGACCAGTCAACGATGGCATAAACACAGGAGTGGGCAATTATTGGTTGGGTTTGGACAGCTTACCATTTGTTCAGGGGATCGAATACACCAGGTTTTATTGTCATCAAAATGGCGTGTTAGATAAAAACGTTCCAACTACAAACGAAGGTATCTTGGGGTATACAAATGATCCCAATAATCCGGTAATAACTTGTGGAGGAAACAATATGATTCCTGATTTGCCAACGAGTTCGGGAAATGCTCAAGGTGCCATACAATTGAATGAGCCCTCCCTGGTGCCGTATACATATTCTCGGTCAGATATTTTACACTTCCAATCAGCCGCATTAAGCGACACAATGATGGTACTTGGTTTTCCAAAAGCAGCCATGTATGTGGGAGCTTTGCCCACGAATACCTTGCCAGAGACCAATTTTGACGTGATGTTGCGCTTGGCTGATGTCTATCCTAATGGAGAGGTCTATTTTGTCACAGAAGGAACGGTTAATGCCAGATATAAAGCCTATGCTAAAAGTATCTTTGAGGGAGACACCAATAATTTTGCCACCATCGGCAATGTGCAAAGCAATACCAAATATTATTTGGAGTTCGACATGCTACCATTGGGACACACATTTGGTGTTGGGCATAAAATTGAGCTACTTGTGAGTAGCACAAACTTTCCAAGATATCAATCGAATCCACACATTCCGTTGGAGCCCGGAGAGTTTTTTAGATGGAATCCTGGCGATACTTCAGGATATGTCTATAATGGCAATTATGTTTACGCAAATACCTCTGATATTGAGTATGAATTTTCACCCGCAAGTCCCAATTACATTAGCTTGCCGGTAGTAACTGAAATAGTTTACAACGAAACTCCAGAGTCGACTTCAAATGCACTTAAAGTATTTCCGGTGCCAAGCTCGGATTTCGTAAAACTGCAACTCGATGGTGTTTTTGATTTTGAGGTATTTGATTTGATGGGAAAACAAGTACTTACCAAACATAGTGCGGAGGGGTCAACTTTAATTGATGTGTCTGACTGGTCCAACGGGGTGTATATCATTAAAGCACAATCTGACAAAGGACATCAAGTCATCAGTACGCGGATGGTGGTTACTCATTAATTTGCCTTCCAAATCTTGGCAGAACCCACTTTGTTTTTCGTCAGAATCTGAATGGCATAAATCCCGCTGGAAATTCCGCTCAAGTCTATTGTTAAGTGACGATTTTGATCAATTGATGTGGACCTGACTACTTTTCCGGTTAAATCAACAATCTGGATAGAGCCAGTGAGGTTTTCGTCAAAATTTAGCTGAAGCTGTTCATCTATCATATAGTGATTGAAACTCAACTCCTTGGAAATGTCATCCGCGTCCAAAGCCACATCAAGTGCGAGATCCATGGTAATTGGAAGATGGTCGGACATGTAGTACAAAGCGCTTAACACATTGCTGGGAACGGAGGTGTTACTTGGAAGATCCAACAAGCCATCATTAAAATGCAAGCCATCTTGTCCCAAAGGACGATAGCTTCCAGGAACAATTGAGACTCTATTCGTGCCGCTACTGATGTCTGTTGAGTGAAAAATGTAATCAAATCGATCATCCATCCCCCCAAAAGCACCACCATCAATGCTGGTAGTCCTTGTCGATTGCGTGTGATGATTGGCGAAAGCAGAGTTGTTGTTGTAATTTCCTGTCAATCCCAGGGGATCTACCAAGGTGACGCCACTTGCTGAGATGATATTCGAGTATGCTTGCTCTGTTGAGGTATAGATATTCATATCGCCTCCGAATAACAGATTTTCATAGTACGGTAAACTTGCTACATGTGCTTTAAATGCCACGGTTTCTGCCGCTCTGTCTGACGCATTGCTCGCCATACTGCCCGCTTTCAAATGGGCAGAATACAAGTACAGATAAACCGTATCGGAACTGGCGTTCATGCCAGGTTCTTTATAATACATGACGTACAAGTTAATATCTCTGAGAGACGTGTTCACTTCATCCTGTGAGATCAGTCCGAACTTCTCGTTGTTATAATACAACATATTGTCTGTATCGTAACCATCAACAAATGCAGCTTTGGAATAGTATGTAGTACCATTGGTGTTCAGGGCACTGTTTAGAATGGTATTTGCTCCTGATCCACTGGTCAACTCATTAACCAGAAATAAATCGGGTTTAGAATACTGGACAATCTCCTGTAAATGTGTAATTCTTCCAGAGTTAATCCATGGAAAATTGAGCAGATTGTAATACATGACAGACACAGTATCTTGAGCCATTGAGGCAAAAGACAGCATCATAGTAAGTGTGAGCAAGGATTTTTTGAGCATAGCCCAACAAAGATATTATTTCTTTTCCTTGATAAGGTAAAGATAAACTGGGAAGTGATCACTATATCCACCCTGCCAGGTAGTGCCCACAAAGGTTCTTTTGGGATAGCCTTTGAATGAACCCTCCTTGTTTTTTAGAAATTCTTTATTGAAAACTACAGCCTGGTAATATTTGTAGTCTGAGTAATCTTTAGTGCGTGTTACCAAACTTTGAGTACAAATCATTTGATCAAATAAATTCCATGAGTCTCTCCAGGCCAACGATCCTATTCCTTTCTTAAATAAAGGTTCCATGGGGTTGAAAAGTTTACCTTTCTTATTCAGTTTAGTGATGGCTCCTTCACTTAGCATGCCTTTTTTGAGACTGGGACTTGTGGGGTCGTCATTTAAGTCGCCCATGTAAATCACTTTGGCTTTCGGATTTGAAGCGAGCACCGAATCAATCACAGATTTGCCCAGCTTGGCTGCTGCCATTCTTTTGGGAACACTGCTTTTTCCGCCTCTTCTTGACGGCCAATGGGCCACCATAAAATGTACCTCTTCACCATCCAACATGCCAGTGACCAACATCTGATTTCTGGTTCTGAAGTTGGGCTTGTCTTCCATTCTTAAAGTCACAGACCGCGAGCTTGTCGGTTGGAAGTACTTTTCCTGATACAACAGCGCCACATCAATGCCCCTAATGTCAGGAGATTCTACATGCATAATTTTATAGTTTCTGTCTTTAATCGCAGGCATGTTAACCAGGTCTTCCAGAACTTGTTTGTTTTCAATTTCGCAAACCCCGAGCACAGCAGGACCGTCGGGCGTTTTTTCCGTTCCTAACTTAGAAATTACGGTTGAAAGGTTTTCCAATTTCTTCTGGTAACGCTCGGCAGTGAAAGCATGAGCACCATCCGGAGTGAAATCGTCCTGAAGGATTTTGTTAGTGTCAGGATCAACAATGGTGTCAAATAAGTTTTCAAGGTTGTAAAAACCGATACAAACCAATTTGTATTCTTTCGCTTGATGTCCGGATGTTTGAGCACTGGTTCCAAAAGCAATGACTATCAGGCTGAGGGTGAGAATTGAGCTTAAAAATTTCATAGGTCAAAAATGAGGCTGCTAAGTTATAAAGTTGAGTTTACAATATTACCAAAAAGTTAAAGTCGTCCATAAGACCCGAAAATCGAAAAAAATCGTATAATTTTGTCGGGCTCATTTATTACGACTTAAAACATGCGATATAGCGCTTTAATTATTCTTGCTTGCAGTTTTTCCGTGTCATCATTGGCACAAATCGACTCAAGTGTTACCGATACTTCAAAATTCATTCCATTAATTACTTTGGATGCCGATGATCTCGACAATTCTCAGAGTCAGGATGTAAGCACACTGCTTCAATCTTCAAGGGATGTATTTGTATCAGCTGCCGGATTTAACTTTTCAGCAGCAAGGTTTAGAATGAGAGGTTATCAGGCTGATCAGTACGCCATCATGATGAATAATGTGGTGATGAATGATCCGGAGAGAGGATCTGCTATTTGGGCATATTGGGGCGGTTTAAATGATATTACGAGATATCCGAATGTGGGGAACGGAATTTCTAATGGCAATATGAACTTTGGTGGTATAGGAGGATACTCTAATATCAGTCTCAGAGCTTCTGATTTAAGAGCGGGTCACAGATTGTCGTATGCTTCAGCCAACAGAACTTACAGAAACAGACTCATGTATACGCATTCTACCGGAATGATGAAAAATGGATGGGCTTTTAGTTTTTCCGGTGCATTCAGATGGAGTCAGGAAGGCTATGTGGATGGGACTTATTTTAACGGTGGATCCTACTTTTTCTCTGCAGAAAAGAAATTAAACGACCAACACAGCATTGGTTTCGCAGGTTTTGCTGCACCCACGGTTCAGGCAAGATCTGGAATAGCCCTTCAGGAAGCCTACGACCTCACCGGAGATAATTTTTACAACCCTTATTGGGGCTGGCAAACTCAAGCAGATGGCACCAGAAAGAAAAGAAATGCCAGAGTTCGCGATAACCATAGACCATCGGTTTTTCTTACAGATTACTGGACCATCGACAAGAAGTCTAAGCTGACCACTTCAGTGTATTCAACGTTCGGTAAAACGGGAAGCACCAATCTTAACTGGTATGATGCCAAAGATCCCAGACCGGATTATTACAGATACCTACCAAGCTATTACGAACAAGAAGACCCTGCCTATGCAGCACAACTAGCTGAAGCCTGGGCAAATGATCCTAACCAAAGTCAGATTAACTGGGATGCTCTATACAATGCCAACTACAACAATCTGTATCAGTTAGAAAATGCCAATGGAGATGGAAGTACCTTGATTGGCTTGAGGTCTAAATATGCTCTGGAAGAACAAAGAAATGACCCGCTTCAGTATGGATTGAATTCGGTTTACAACAGACAACTCAATGATAAAATGATGTTGTCAGCTGGTCTGATTGTTGACTTCTACACAGGTCACAACTACAAGAAGACAGTGGATCTTTTAGGTGGCGAATTTTGGGTAGATGTAGATCAATTTGCGGAACAAGATTTTGCGGACCCAACGGTTGGTCAAAACGACTTAGATGTGACCAATAAAGTGGTTAGAGTAGGAGATAAAGTAGGATGGAATTATAAAATGCACGTCAATAAACAAGAAGTATTCAGCCAGATTGAGGGAAAAACTGCCAAGATTGATTGGTACGCTGGTTTGACCTTGTCTAGCACCTCTTTTTACCGTGAAGGTGTTTGGGCAAACGGTAGATTCCCTAATAACTCTCAGGGAAAAGGGGAAGTGCACAACTTTATGAACTATGGTGTTAAAGGAGGAGCTGTTTATAAAGTAACTGGGCGCCACTACGTCACTGCCAATCTTCAATACCAAACAAGAGCACCGTACAGTTTTAATGCCTACGTGTCGCCAAGGACCCGTGACGGTGTGGTGCCAAACCTTGAAAGTACGGAAATCATGTCAGGTGATTTGAACTATATCGTGAGGTATCCAAATTTGAAAGTAAGAGCTACTGCATTCTACTCTGAGATCAATAACCAAACCTGGGCAAGAAGCTTCTACCATGATGAATTCAGAACCTTTATCAATTACATGATGACCGGGGTTGACCATTTGCATTCAGGATTTGAATTGGGTGTAGACGCCAATGTAACAACATCCATTCAAGTGACCGGGGCATTTACATACGGACAATACATCTTCAACAATAAATCTAATCCGGTCGCCACCATCACCAGAGATAACTCAAGTGAGGTGATCGCATCCGATAGAACCATTTATTTAGGTGGATACAAGATCGGAGGTCAACCACAAACTGCCGGATCAATTGGCATTAAATACAACTCGCCTAAATATTGGTTTGCTGGTGTAAACGCCAATTATTTTGCAGACATCTATTTGTCTCCAAATCCAGACAGAAGAACTGCTGAAGCTATAGATAAATACATTGTTGACGACCCACAATGGTCTGCGATCATCGATCAAACAAAATTAGAAAATGGATTTGTGATGAATGCCTTTGCAGGTAAATCCTGGAAGGTGAAAGAATCATTTATCCGATTCAACGTGAACATCAACAATATTTTAAATACAACAGATTTTAGAACAGGAGGGTATGAACAATTGAGATTCGATTCGAATGATATTGACAAATTCCCACCCAAGTTTGGCTACATGTACGGCCTTAACTATTTCGCAATGCTTACCTATCAATTTTAAAGAATATGACTAAGAAATTATTAATTACAGGACTGATTTTTGGCGCACTAGCCACTTCTTGTAAAAGAGAGTACGATTCTCCACCAGTTAAAGAAACACCTACTGGAGGTGTTTTGACACTGACTCAGTTGAGAAACCTCTACACCGGTACTCCACATAAATTTGTGGGAGATTCTTCAGTGTATGCCGTAGTTATCGCAGATGAAACTTCTGGTAATTTTTACAAGGAAGTATATGTCTCTGATGGCAATGCGGCGCTCAATTTACGTTTGTTAACAGGTGGCGGTCTTTACGAAGGTGATTCGATCAGGATTTACCTGAAAGGAACGGTTTTATCTGAGTACAATGATGTGCTTCAACTGGATTCTGTTGATGTTGACGTCAATGTAATTAAACAGGCAACAGGAAAATCAATTGAACCTATGGTGACCACGGTTGATCAGATTAACCCGTTGATGCAAGGACATTTAATCAAACTTGAAAATGTGGAGTTTGCCCAGAGTGCGCAAGGACAAACCTATGCGGACGCTACGAATCAACAATCTGTGAACCATGACCTTACAGACTGTAATAGCAACACCGTTTTGGTGAGAACAAGCGGATACGCTAATTTCGCAGGAGATGTGGTGCCAAGTGGAAACGGAGATATGCTAGCCATCGTTGGTCAGTTTGGATCTGATATGCAATTGTATATCCGCAGACCTTCGGAACTGAATTTCAATAATCCAGCCTGTGGAGGCGTACCTCCCGGAACTTATTTAAATAAAGACTGGGAAGATCAGGATTTGACTTCCGGTGGATGGGTAACGAAATTAGTAACTGGCACCAAAAATTGGGAAGCTTCTGATCAAGGTGGAGGTACATGGTACGCCAAAATGTCGAACTACGACTCAGGTAGCATGACTAACGAAACGAATGAAACCTGGTTGATCACTCCGTCAATGGATTTTACGTCTGCCACGAATCCCGAATTGAATTTTGAAACAGCTTATAATTATTCAGGTCCCGCTCTTGAAGTCTTTATTTCCACAGACTACAATGGAATTAGCAACCCGGCTACTCAAGGAACCTGGACGCCGTTGAGCGCGACTTTATCACCTGGATCATGGACTTGGACACCATCGGGAGCGATTAATTTATCGGCCTACAATGGCAATGGCTCAGTTTATATTGGATTTAAATATACCGGAACCAATTCCAATGGGTCTACATGGGAGTTGGATAACGTTAACGTAGCAGAGAATTAATAATGAACTTCAATTGATCAGAAGTTGATTGCAGAAATTTGTACAAATCACGAATACCTTATAAATACAGAATAAATGAAAAAACTCTACACAATTGCCGCTTGCTTAATGGCTGGAATGAGTCTTCAAGCACAGACTTACCTTACAGAAAAGGACTTTCAGGATCAAATGATCACCTCAGGAGGCTGGACAAACTATGTCGTTACGAGTACCCCTGGTACTTACACTTGGGAGACTTCTGACTTGGGTTCTTCCGGAAATTTTTACGCAAGAGCATCTGGCTATAATGGCACTCCTGGTCAGTGCGACGATACAGAATTGTGGATGATCACCCCGGCGGTTAATTTGACCACAGCTACCAATCCGGTTCTTAATTTTAGAAACGCGGAACATTTTGATGGTGAGGATTTGGAGCTATTGGTATCTACAAATTACGACGGTACGAGTGATCCTTCATCCAACGGTAACTGGGTTGATATCACGTCAAGTGCTACCTGGGATACAGATCCATCATTTTTCGTGTGGACCAGTTCTGGTGATGTGGATTTAAGCGCTTATAATGGAAACGCTACGGTATATATAGCCTTTAAGTACACAAGTAACTCTAGCAGTCCTGTCGGATGTAAAACCTGGGAAATTGATGAAGTGACTGTGACTGAGCCAATTCCACCGACCGTTCAAACTATTTTTAACATTCAGAATGCTGCTGGAGATTCTCCGTACAAGGATTCAGTAGTAACCACTTATGGAATTGTAACAGCTTTCAACGCTAATGGATATGCCATTCAGGATGGTACTGGTGCTTTTACCGGTATTTGGGTGGAAGATGCAGCCAACGCTGGTTCTGTAAATAGAGGAGATAGTTTGGAAGTAACAGGTTTGGTTAAAGAGAATTTTAACTTTACAATTTTGGACA
Source organism: Bacteroidia bacterium (assembly GCA_030433115.1). Taxonomy (GTDB): domain Bacteria; phylum Bacteroidota; class Bacteroidia; order Flavobacteriales_D; family JAUILH01; genus JAUILH01. Next base: position 23,803 of record JAUILH010000044.1, read on the forward strand.
ATGTGTCAAGTATGACTGTTGTTTCTCAAGGAAATGCCGAGCCTATGGCGACTCCGGTGACTACCTCAAATGCCAATATGGAAGACTGGGAAGGCACAAAAATTGTCGTTGAAAACGCCCCATGTACCCTGGATAACGATGGTTTCGGACAATGGGTGTTGAATGATGGTTCAGGCAATATTCTCATTGATGATGAGATTTATGATTACCCAACTCCTATCACCAATAACATCTATTGGGTAACAGGAATTGGATGGTATGCCTTCAGTGAATTTAAGATTCAGGCCAGAGACGCCAATGATGTCTTAGATGTAACCGGAGTCAATGACCAGATTGATTTGGGCTTAAGTACTTATCCTAATCCGGTAGCTGACGTACTCAACGTGAATAGCACTTACAATATTGAAAGCATAATCATTTACTCGATTGAGGGTAAATTGATGGATCAGCTTGTTGGTGGGAATACTCAAATCAGATTGAATACATCTGATTATGCGAAAGGTATATATGTGGTCAAAGTCCGCACATCTGAAGGAACTGGCGCTGTTCAGTTTGTGAAGTAAGTCAAACTATACTTATTTAAACCCTGATTTTCTTGAGATAAGAAGGTCAGGGTTTTTTTATTTCTTTTAAAAGTTTGTACCTTTTCTGTCATGAAATTGCGCCAAACACTGCTATGTTTAATAGGTTTTTCCCTGTCCGGAAATCTTTTGTCACAATATTTTGAGACAGTTGATTCGCAGGCTGGGACTCAGTTTCAATACCAGTTGAAAACACCTGTTTGTGATTACTATTTTTCTGAAACAGGAATAGCAGCAGTTGTTAAGAAGCATAATCAGGACTCAAGCGTGGTCAAAATGAGGTACGATATGACCTTTCAGAGCAGCCTGAAGGCAGAATTTGTACCAATGGATAAACAAGCTTTTCGCAAAACACACATCAGAGGCCATCATATTGAAGAAGTGACAAGTTATCAGTCTTTATTGCTGAAAAATGTTTGGAACGGGGTGGACATTCAATTTGATGTGAGTGAAAACGGAGATCTCAAGTATGATTTTCATGTCAATGGCAGGCTTGGAAATCATGAGGATATAGCCATAAATTATGAAGGTTTGGCAAATGGGTATGTGGATCATAACTCCTTAGTATTCGAGTCTAAAATGGGTCGCATCTCTCAACAGTTTCCACTTGTTTACCTCATTGGAGATAATGAAAAAGATGATGTACCAGATTTTCAGCTAAACTTTGAGGATAACACCTTGTCATTTCAATTGGGAGACTATGATAGGAGTAGGACTCTTGTAATTGATCCCTGGTGTACTTATTTCGGAGGAGGAGATATTGATGAAGCCTATGGCGTTGCTGTTGATGACCTAGGAAATTCAGTGATTATAGGTTATACCTACAGTGTTGATTTACCAGTGACAGTAGGGACAATCGATACCTCATATGAAATAGACTATGATGCCTATATTGCAAAATTTGATTCAACCGGAGATTTGCTATGGGCCACCTACTACGGAGGAAATGGGGGTGATTATGGAAGGAAAGTCAAGCTGGATGCAAACAATAATATTTATGCCACAGGAAATACGACAAGTACCAACTTAATGACCAGTCCGGGGGCCTATCAGCCTGCAAATGCCGGGTCCTATGATGCCTACTTACTGAAAATTAGTCCAAATGGTGCTTTCATTTGGTCCACCTTATTTGGAGGCACAGGTGGAGACTTTGGAATGGTCGAAGATGTGCATAACGATCGGGTTGTGATAGCAGGTTTCTCCTCAAGTATGGATTTACCGGTTAATGGCTTTCAAGATACCCTGGCCGGTGCTCTGGATTCATATATTGCCGTATTCGACACCTCAGGGGCATATCAATGGAGTACATATTTCGGAGGCACCAACTCAGAAGACATTCATGCCATTACATTTGACAATGCAGGAAACATCATTGCGGTTGGGGATAGTTACTCCGTGGATTTACCAGTGACAGCAGGTGCCCACCAAATGAACAACAATGGCACAATGGACATCTACATAATCAAAACAACGGGAACTGGTACCAGAGTATTTGCTACCTATTTTGGTGGGTATAGCAACGATGATGCCCTGAGTGTGTGTACTGATGAAGACAACAGAATTTACTTTTCCGGATACAGCAAGAGCAATGATTTTCCAATTGTAACAGGTGCTTATCAAAGCAGTTTAAATTCCGCTAAAGATGGCATGTTTGCAAGGTTTTCGCCCAATGGAATGCTGGAGTATTCTACCTTTTTTGGAGGAGATGATAATGAGGAATTTACTGGAATGACCTATGAAAATGGTAAGATTTACATGGTGATGAATTCTAGAAGTGGCGACCTCATTTTGCACGGAACACCTTACCAGGCCTCCAGCAATGGATACTCTGAGAACTATATTATGGTACTCGATACCGGATTGAACATAGCGTATTCAACATATTTTGGAGGTGTGTCCTCAGAAATGTCTTATGAAATTGATGTAACTCCTGATGAGGCGGTCTATGTCTCTGGCTTTTCTTCAGGAAGCGATTTGGCCTTTGGTAATGGGGTCTTCCAAAACAGTCCTGTAGGCTCTACAGACGCGTATGTGTTGCGTTTAGATGATTTGATTGGGATATTTAATAATCTTTCTGATGCACCTAAAGAACCAATTTTAATGTATCCAAACCCCACTGCAGATCAGCTTAGAATTAGATCTGAATCAACCATTTTTAACAAGTTTGAGATTTATAATTCCGTCGGACAATTACTCATTCAAAATGAGCCATCTTCTCAAACCGACAAATCCATTGATGTCTCTGCGTTGCCTTCAGGTCGCTATCTGCTCAAAGCAATTTCAGAAAATCAAACCAAAACAATCTCTTTCATAAAATTGTGAGTTACGTTTTAAGTCAGAAAAGCTTCATTCTGTAATAAAAATTAACGCATTATTTCAGTTCGTCGAATATTATGGCTGACTCGTTGGAATATAGGTGTTTACAGATGTGTTTTTCAATATATTTATAGGCAACCATGTTGACTAGACTACGTCTAGATCATACATTACTCAACAACTGCTATGAAAAAAACACTATTTATTCTGCTAGTATGCTTTGCATCTGTGGTGTTTCACAATGAGGCAAAGGCCTGTCACGCTTTGGCATTGATCAACCCTCAGCAAAATCTAACTGCAACAAATGTTCAGGTCACAGCCTCTTCCACATCACCAACATGTGGTTGTGGTGTTTATTGGTTGGATGTGGAAGTGAGATGTTTAAACGAGCCTTTTGACGGAGCCCCTTTCGACCCTACTACCTGGTTTGGGCTGAATACATATCCTTATTTTCAGTCGGCAACCATGCTTAAGCCAAGTTGTGTTGTTCAACAATATCCATGGGTAACCATTCCTTTTACGACTCTTTGTCCAGGGATGACCTATCAATACCGAATGAGAGAGAATAACAATGGGAATGCCGGTCCGTGGAGTGCTACACAAACTTTTGTTGTTCCTGGTACTACTCAACCATTGGTTGTGGATGCGACATCTCCAAATGTTAATATTTGTGCCGGGCAGTGTACTGATCTTGATGCCAGTGTTATTCAAGGGTGTGGACTGGCAGCGACCTATACATGGAATAATGGTGCTGGTACTGGTGCAAGCGTTAATGTTTGTCCGGCAGTTACCACTACGTACACAGTTACTGTAGTTGAACAGTGCAGTGGATTCACAGATCAGGCGAGTATCACCATTAATGTTGTGCCGCCAGCAGTGCCTGGTACTGCAGCGATATCTGCGACCAACGTTTGTGCCGGAGATCCAGTTAACGTGACGCTGGCAGGTTCTGCAGGAAACATTGATTGGCAAACTGCTCCTGGTGCGGCAGGTCCCTGGACCAACACAGGTAATACAACAACAACATTTAACGACAATCCTGCAAATAACACTTGCTATCGAGCAGAAGTCACTGGATGTGCAGGAATTGTTTATTCCAATGTGGTGTGTGTCACAGTTGATCCTCCACCCATTCCTAATTTTGCCGCACCAAATGTATGTGACGGCGCCGCCATGGCATTCACCAATACTTCCGGAACGGGCGGTGGTCCAGCAATTACGAATTATAACTGGGATTTTGGTGATGGGAATACTTCCACTCAACAAAACCCTAACCACACCTATGCTGGACCGGGAACTTACAGCGTGACCCTAACGATTACAAACGGTACTGGCTGCAGTGCTAACATTACCCAAGCAGTCACTGTTGATCCGCTTCCAACGGCGAATTTCACATCCGTAATTGCCTGTCCGGGAACCAATAGTACATTTACAGATCAGTCTGTAGTTGGTGGGGGAGGAACCATCAATCAATGGGCTTGGGACTTTGGAGACGGAAATACCTCCACTGCTCAAAATCCTACAAACGCTTACGTAAATCCAGGAAACTACAATGTTACTTTGACAGTAACTACCACTGGGGGATGTACCAATACCATCACAATTCCAGTGACCGTTCCTGAGATACCTGTAGCAAATTTCTCGGCCAATCAAGTGTGTGAGGGTACGGCAACTAACTTTACTGACCTGTCAACAATTGGAACCGGAGCCATTACCGGATGGAACTGGGATTTTGGAGACGGAAATACTTCCACACAGCAGAACCCAAACCATACTTATGCTACCGGAGGAAATTACAACGTGACATTAACTGTTACCACAGGTGGTGGTTGTACGCACAATGTAACCATACCTGTTACAGTAGATAACAGCCCT
>JAUILH010000203.1 GCA_030433115.1 Bacteroidia bacterium
AATGAATTCTCTATTTTCTTGTAGCAGTTTTTTCAAGTGCGCTTCAAAATGATCTAAAAATTGATATTTGACATCTTGCCGTTCATCCCCACTAGAACCTGATGGTAAATATAAAGAAATGACTGAAAAGCCATCAAAATCGTATTGCAAATACCGCCCTTCTTGATCAGATAACGGATATTGCAAACTTGAGATAATTTCATTTGGAACTTGCTTACTAAAAATAGCAACGCCACTATAACCTTTTTTCTCAGCTTCAATATAGGTATTGTGATACCCCTTTGGTAAATAATCTTCAATCAATTGTTCAATCTGGATCCGAGTTTCCTGCAAACAAATAATATCTGGCTGATTTTTATCTAGCCATGCAAAAAAACCTTTACGAGACGCGGCACGAATACCATTGGCATTTAAACTTAATTTCACGCTTCTGGTAGAATCAGAATAATTGCCCACACGCACTTTCAATACTTCAATTTCATTGACTTTTCTCAAAGGCGTTTCAAACCAACAGGAATCAATGAAAAGGTTGTTTCTTTCGTCGGCTTTAAGATGCACAGCAGTAAGTTCTGGCAGACTGTCTTTAACGTAGTCACCTTCGAACATATTCTTTTGAAAGTCTGAGATCACATAGGCGTGAAAAGAACGTTCCGGGTCTTTTTTGAATATTTCAGATTGTCTCTTTACCACTTCATTCACAGTTCTGGACTGCGGAGATAATTCAATTTCCGTACAGGCATCAATAAAGTTTTGTTTATTCAGAAGCCTCATTTGGTTGCCATTGAGTTCATTGCTCAGTAAATTGAATTGTGTGGATTCATCATATTTATTGGCAATTTCTATCGCCATTTGTTTGCCCATGTCCAGGAAACTACCATCTGTTCCTTCAGAATCCATGCTGAATGAGTTGTCTACATAGATAGAGACTACTTGCTTGTCGGTTTTGAGATCGTTTAACTTACCTGAGATGTAAGGTTGTGCAAATGCCAGAACCAGACAGGTTATGGCAAGAATTCTCATAGCTAAAATGAGGAGATGTTTGAGTGTAGATCGTTTTTTGGTTTCCTCCTTAACTTCTTTTAGAAACTTAACGTTGGAGAAATAAATATTGGTGTACTTCCTGAAATTAAAAAGATGAATGATGATAGGAATGGCTATCAGACCTAAAGCCCATAAGAATTGTGGAAATACAAAGCTCATTCTAAAGCCCAAAGATACTAAATAGACAATACCCGCAACATCTATACATGATAACTTAAATGTGGCGAGCTTTTTGTTATTCTCAGTTACTGTAATAACTTTATAAGTAGAAAACAAAAGGTATGAAGTACATTTTACTGGCAACGATTTTTTTAAGTTTTGGTGCATTGGCCCAATTTGGTCCGGGAGGCAAACCATTTAGCGAAGGTGGTGGAGAAGGAGAGGGGACTGAAGGCAGCCAAGGCAATCAAAAACCTAAGAAGGCTGTTCGCTGTGGACGAGATCCAAAAAAGGCAGATTGTAATTCTGTGCTTGAGTTCGACCAGAGTACGAAAAAGGTGTATCACCTGAAAACAGGTAAGCCTTTTACAGGAACCTGTCAATCTTGTCACGAAAATGGCAACATTGAGCATGAAGTCTCATTTAGAGATGGCAAAGAGGACGGACAGTCTTTGAGCTACTACGCAGATGGAGAACAACATACTTTGAGAAATTTCAACTATGGATTGGAAAATGGAGATTGGAAATATTGGTATCCAAAGAAGGATGGCGGCAAAATGGCCTGGCATTTTCAATACATAGATGGTAAAAAGAATGGTAAATGGATATGGCAATACAAGGACGGAACTCCCAAGAAAATAGAACATTACAACATGGGACTTCTCGACGGTTTGGCAACCAAATACTGGGAGCCAGGTAAAAAGAAGAGTGAGATCAATTTTAAGCAAGGAGATTATCACGGAAGCTATGTCACTTATTACAGGAAGAATAGTCAAATTTCCGTAGAAGCAACTTACAATAAGGGAAAAGAAGATGGTCCGGTGAAGCATTACTATGAGTCAGGACAGTTAAGTCTTGAAGGCATGTGGAAAAATGGAAAGAAAGATGGTAAATGGACAAGCTATTTTAGAGATGGCGCAGACAAAACCATTGAAACTTATGTGAATGGCGTGAAGGAAGGAAAATTCTACGATTACTATGAAGAAGGTGGTAAATTGAAGCGTGATGCAACCTATAAGCAAGGGTATTTGTATGATGAAATTTTATTCGATCAGTTTGGCAATACCGTTGACGAGAACGGAAAGAAGATTGATGAGGCAGAGGTGCAATCCAGAAATGAGATTCAAAGAGCCACTGCAGAGAGTAGAATCAAAGGGGGGAAAAAAGGCGGTAAGAGCAAAGGAGAAGCTTTTGATTTTGCTTCCGTGGACAAGGAAATGATGTGTAATTGCATCAAAGCAGAGTCTGCCGGAGAAGAGATTACCGAGGATTGCGAAAAGGCGAAAAATGAATACCGAAAAGCCATGAGCAAGGCGGATAAAAAGACGCAAAAGAAGATGAGGAAATTAATTAGTGATTGCTTGAAATAATGTCGAAAAATACCTTAGTTATCGGTGCCAGTACCAATCCGGAAAGGTACTCTTTTAAAGCAGCCAATGCCCTGATGAGTCACGGTCATGAAGTGTGCTTATTAGGTTTAAGAGATGGAGACATCAATGGCGTATCTATTGAGAAGGAACAAATTGATTATGATGACATTCATACAGTCACATTGTATGTTGGTCCCAGACACCAGGCTTCTTACAAGGATTATATCATTGGTCTTAAACCTGAAAGAGTCATATTCAATCCCGGAACTGAGAATCGGGAACTTCAAAGTCAATTGAGTGCGGCAGGAATTTTTTGGGAAGAGGCTTGTACGTTGGTGCTGCTATCTATCAATGGCTATTAACCATGTTCATCGCATCTGTAATAATGGTACAACTCTGCTCGATTTCTTCGTAGGAGATGTTAAGTGGAGGGGCAATTCTGAAGGCATTTGGGCAAGACAAAAACCAAAAGCTGATCAATCCGTTTTTCAGACAGTTTTCTACCACTTGTTGAACGATTTCCGGGTTTTCCATTTCTATGGCGAAGAATAGTCCTTTTCGTCTAATTTCTTTGACAAGCGAATGCTGCAACTTGTCTTCAATAATTCGGCCTTTATTTTCAACTTCAGAAAAGTCGATTTCAGATTTTATGGTTTCGATACAAGCGTTGGCAGCAGCACAATTCACAGGGTGACCGCCAAATGTGGTGATGTGTCCTAGCATTGGGTCAAAAGTCAATAAGTTCATTAAGTCCTGATTGCAGGAAAAAGCGCCAATCGGCATACCTCCGCCCAGTCCTTTTGCCATGGTGATGATGTCGGGAACAATGTTAAAATGCTCAAAAGCGAACCAGCTTCCCGTTCTACCAATTCCGGTCTGGATTTCATCAACAATTAATAAGACACCCATATCGTCACAGCGTTGTCTTAATGCTTGCATGTATTCTGTGCTTGGAATTCTCACACCTGCATCTCCCTGAATAGGCTCAATAATTACACAGGCTGTTCTCTTGTCAATTACCTGTAGGTCCTCATGATCGCCAAATTTGATATGAAAGACATCCGGCAACAGTGGTCGGAACGCATATTTTTTATATTCATTTCCGGATACGCTTAAGCTGCCATGCGTAGAACCATGATAGGCACCTCTGAAAGACACAATTTTCGATCGTCCGGTGGCTCGTTTGGCTAACTTCAAGGCAGCTTCATTGGCTTCAGTGCCGCTATTCACAAAGTAGCTACTGTTAATGCTCTTGGGAGTAATGGAGTTAATGGATTTGGCAAGTTTCATTTGTGATTCCTGCACGAATTCACCGTAAACCATCACATGAAGGTGCTTACTTATTTGTTGTTCAATGGCTTCAATGACTTTAGGGTGTCTATGTCCCAGATTGCTCACAGATATTCCGGAGATCATGTCTATATAACGCTTGCCATCGGTTGATTGGATATAAATCCCCTCTGCGCGTTCAATGTCAATTTCCAGAGGGTGGGGGCTGGTTTGTCCGAGCAGTTGTTTAAACGAACTCATAGGGCGAGATCAAAACTTAAATGTGAAACCAATTTGAGCATCTAAACCACGGTGAGTGACGGTTGAGATGTCTTTTTCTATTGTGGAGATGTTGTCAACAGCCTGACCATCGATTTCTAGATAGTCAAACTTCAAATTGTGATTGATATAACCCATATTGACATTCAAACCAAAATTTTTGGCAAAATACCAGTTGATTCCGAAATTGAATTTCTGAGCAAAACCGTCCATCTCTGCGTAAGCGTTTCTAATGCCGTCAGGTCCGTTTACTTCAAGGTTGATAAAACTGGCGCCAATGCCAATTGCACCGTAAAAATTGAATGTCTCTTTGTCAACCAAAAAGATTCTGGTGACCAACAGACCTGTTCCACCAGTCGCACTAATCACATTCACCTGAGTGGTGTCGGCAGTCTCGTTGACTGCATAAATATTGGTTCTTAGGTCTAAACCAATGCTGAGTCTTTTTTGAAAACAATAATGCCCTGAGATACCAAATTGCATGGGGGCCGCTCCTAAACCGGATTCCAGAGTGTAACTGGCGTTTTGGTAGTACAGACCCTGTCCAAAATTGGCTTGAATGTGCCAGGTGCCTTTATCAGCTGTTTGAGCAGTGACGCCCATGCTAATAAATAAACCAAGGAAAACTGCAAGAGACTTCATGTCCCCAAAGTTATTAAATATGAATGAATTAACGTGGTCTGTGTCCGGGTTTACCGCCACGACTTTCTTTTAATCTTTTTAGGAGTTCTTTTTTAAACTGCTCTTCTGCCATGCGGAGTTTAGCCACTTTTTTAATGGGGAGTGCTGTTTTGAATTTTTCAACATAC
>JAUILH010000204.1 GCA_030433115.1 Bacteroidia bacterium
GAATGAAAAAGGATAATAGGATTCTTAAAGTTTTCATAGCAATCATTTTAAAATTCACTGAAAAGACGATAGACTTCGCTTTATGCCTATGGGTAATTTTTAAAGGTACTTAAGAACCGATCTTAAAAGGATGACTTTAGTCAGTTATTGCATGGGTGACGCAAATTTCTCCTCCACTCGCCCCTCCAAAATTGAAACATCCGATTAATTTCCCCAATTAATTGGTGAGGCAGACGGTCGTCTTTCTTTTTCATTGCTGTATACTCCGATAATTCCTTTCATGAACGCGGATGGAAAAACTCCTTCATGCTGCTCCCCTTCCAGCACATCCAAATGCATTTTCAGATTATCAATTCTTTTCATTCTAAGTTTATCGATCAACAGATATAAATCAGTGACCATCCCGAAACCCTCTTCTTCTTCACCTATTGCAAAATAAACTCTTGTTTCGTTTCTGAATAAACTCTTGTTCAAAGTAGAGGCTTCTTTCATAACATACCTTTCGACCCTGGGCTTGTGCCAATCGTCCCACCAAAGTGAAGGACTAACGATGATATAGCGGTTAAACAAGTATGGCCGGGTCAATAACGAATGGGTAACTGCCAAACCGCTGAGAGAATTGCCAATCAGGACTCTATCGTTGTCACTTACATTAAAATGCGCTTCAACGAAGGGTATCAGCTCATCTTTAAGAACCTTTAAAAATGCATCCGTTCCTCCCGAGCCAATATAATCCGCAGGATTTGATGCCAAAAAATGAGTGCTGTCAGGCGGAGTGAATTCAGTTGGGGTGTAATCTCTGGTTCGATTTTCTACTTTGGGAATGCCGTCTGCTTCGTTACTGTAACCAACCCCGATGAAATATGCAGATGGAATATAGTTGAAGTATTCATAATTGTAGCTCATTGCAGCAGAGGGAACAAATAATCTCAATGGATCAAGAAAGTAGAAAGAAGAAGCAACTTCACCATTTTCAGGATCTACTAAAGGAGGTCGAATATACAACCTGTAATTGATGCCATTCGATGATGTGGGCAAGTCATAGACTAGCACTTTAAATGGATATTCAAACGGTTTTGGTTCAATAGTCTGACCAAACAACTGATTAGAAATAATAATAACTATTGCAACCAATGTCACTTTTTTCATCTTGCTGCTTTTAAATTCTTATAAGAGACCAATGAAAATTCAGATTGTTGCAACGAGCCCAATGAAATTATGAAAGAGTAATAGAAACAACATTAGGATAGATATCCCTGGAAGGTAGGCTCAAGTTTGGAGAGGCTCGAAAAACAACTTTTAACACCTGATACTTAAAACCTGCCCGCCCGGCAGGCGGGCCTGCTCTTCCAGCAAAAAAGTTGAAATTTCAGATTGTCAAACCAGACATCACCAATTGACCACAATCATTTTAAGCATTGACCCCTATCATTGATATTTATTCACAGCGTGATTAGGTTTGGACCCATAACGAACATTCGATGAATATACATTGATCAAATCATAACAAAATGGGATGCTTCGAATAGCTTCATTAGATGTATCTCGAATTTAAAAACTATGTAGTATGAAAAAAAGAATCTTAATAATGGGTGCAGCAGGTCGGGATTTCCACAATTTCAACACGGTTTATCGCGATAATGAAGCCTTCGAAGTCGTTGCTTTTACAGCGGCGCAGATTCCAGACATCACCGGTCGCAAATATCCGGCGGCTTTAGCGGGTAAACTCTATCCTGATGGAATTCCAATCTTTGATGAAAAGAACTTAGTTGAACTCATTGCTGAATTGAAGGTTGACGATGTGATCTTCTCTTATTCCGATGTTCCTTACGAATACGTCATGCATAAAAGTGCTCTGGTAAATACGGCTGGTGCTAATTTTGTTTTACTGGGGACCAAAGACACATCCGTCAAGAGTGTCAAACCCTTGATTAGCGTTTGTGCCACCAGAACAGGCTGCGGAAAAAGTCAGACAGCGAGACAATTGGTTGAAATTCTGATGGAACGCGGACTCAAAGTGGTAGCTATACGGCATCCTATGCCCTATGGTGATTTAGCCAGGCAAAAAGTGCAGAGATTTGCTACTCTTGAAGATCTTAAAAAGCATGAGTGCACCATTGAAGAAATGGAAGAATATGAGCCTCATATAGTTCGTGGCAACGTTATTTATGCAGGAGTTGATTATGAGGCAATTCTTCGTGCTGCTGAAAATGACCCTGATGGTTGTGATGTAATCGTATGGGATGGCGGAAACAATGATTTTCCATTCTATGATGCGGATTTGCATATCACAGTAACCGACCCCCACAGGGCAGGCCATGGCATGCTATACTATCCTGGGGAAGTTAATTTGAGAATGTCTGACGTCGTGATCATCAATAAGATCGACACGGCAAAACCAAAAAGCATAGCAAAAATTAGAAAGATGCTTGCTGAGATCGTGCCGAAAGCAATTGTCATTGATGCTGCTTCTCCTGTGAGTGTCGCCGATGCGTCTTTGATTCGCAATAAAAAGGTATTGATCGTCGAAGATGGTCCTACTTTGACCCATGGAGGGATGAAAATTGGCGCAGGAACCGTAGCTGCTCAAAAATTTGGTGCATCTGAAATAGTTGACCCACGTCCGTTCCTGGTTGGAAAATTAAAAGAAACTTTCAATATCTATCCGGATATCGGAACCGTATTGCCTGCAATGGGTTATGGTGAAAAACAACTTCGAGATTTAGAAGCGACCATAAATGCCTCTGATTGTGAAACGGTTGTGATCGGTACGCCTATTGATTTGAACAGAGTGATTAAGATCGATAAACCAAGCGTTCGGGTTTCTTACAATCTTCAATCCATTGGCCAACCTACCTTTAAAGATGTCATAGATGACTTTTTAACTAAGAAGGGCATCGTTAACCAAAAAGAAGAAGCGGTTTACTAAGGATGCCTGGTTTTATGGTATTAAAAAACTCACCCAACTAATGGGTGAGTTTTTTCTTTGATAAGCATATCATGTGCAGAAGCAATGGATTATTCCAACACATGAATATTTTTCTCTTCACAGATTTTCTTCAATTCTTCAGGCCAAACAGATACTTCCTTTCTTCCAGGACCGAGCGTTGAGAAAATGTCCTGTGGACATTTTTAGTGAAGGGGCCAGGGTGATACTGCAACGGATGGACCAATCCTCAATTCAGGACTGAAATCCTATAAACGGAGTAGGCGAACCTTATCATTCCCTGTGAAGCAATCTGGAATATAACAATGACAAGTATCGCTTTCATAATACTCCAAAACGATCTTTTTGCATAGAACTGCAATATTGCCATGATGTACCAAATCGTGATGATCAACCCAATGATCAACCCAAGAACATTTATACTCGATGGAATAAAAATAAAAATCGTTATAGCCACAATGTAGTACAGCATGTTCTGACCGCCGAGATAGGCAGAGAGGACCAGGTTTTCTGCATAGTTCAATTGGTTTCCCAAAAAGAATATCCAGATTACAAGGGCATAAACGGGACACATGAAAAATATGAACAGGTTAAAGTACTGAAAGGCAAAGCGCAAAAACTCCAGATCTTGGGTTTTCATTTGAGAATAATCGATCCCGTAACTCTCAAAGCGAAGTATGAAAAACAACGCAATGGCCACCATGATTGCAAGGTAGCTGAATGGGTTGAAATAATGTTTGCGCCTCCCTGAAACATAGGCCCGGGCAACTTTGCCAGGCTTGTATACCAATTCTTTGACCAAAAGCAAAAACCCTTCATCCGTGTTGCTGAAAGCAATCCAAATGTCTTTCATTAACTGCTTGAAATTCAAACGAGTCACATCTGACTTCTGACCACAGTGAGGGCAATAGGAATGATCATCCTGAATTGTCTGATCACAATTTTTACATTGCATTTTCTTTTAAATTAAATTTCTTCGAATCTGTCGAGATTCGCCCTTAAAAACTGAAATTTCGCAGTGGAAAGGATCAATCCCAGACAAATTTCCAAGTGTTGTCTTGTTGTCTTTTCCAAACGGTATGGAAAACACCCTGATGCTCCTTAACAGCTCCCATTGAGTCCGTAACTGATACATTGTATTGCCCATAGGTATAACCCAGATCCCCCGAAGAAGACACATCGACAAAATCAGGAGACCATGTCAGACTGAGGCTATTAGCTGCAGATGCTTGATTCGTGAAATACTCCTTCAATTCCTTCTTGCCAATGATAAGCTTTTCATCTCGCATGAGAACTGCATCTTCCGCAGCATAGGTCAAAAATGCCTTGGTTATGCCTTCTGCTGCTGCCATTTGAGCAAAATTCTTTTCAGCCTCCAAAATTTCGTTCTTCCATTTATCACGCAATTCATGATCCATATTCTTTTTACATGAAGTTAGCGATAAAAAGGTAACCAGAATTAACAGTAACACGTTTTTCATAGGATCAAAATTTTAGTCCTTCGTAAGTTACGTGAATAAATAAAAACTTTTGATTCTCATCTTATAGCAAAAATGATAAATTTTTCAGCGCACCGTTCTCCGGAGAAATTCAGTTGAGTATGATCCATTTAAAATACCCGATAAATGAGCTCGATGGGATCAGAGGGTTCAAAATACAAGTGAAATACAGCAGAGCTTTTGGAACAAATCCAGACCCTTGGTGAGATGGAAGTGTTTTATGGTGTGGACGAGACTCAAGGATGCGCCTAAAATCTACTATTTAGTCGGGGGCGAAGCTCAATAGACTGACTTCACCATATACCCTCAAATTTCATATCTTTATTTTTGCCAGGAACAATCCTGGGGATGACTCCGCCACAAAAAAATGCCCTATTGAAAAAAATAATTTACTTCCTGACGCTCGTACTTCTCAGTTGTTGCAGTACAGATAAAATTGATAAGCAAAATTACCAGTACACCACAGACCTTACACAGG
>JAUILH010000205.1 GCA_030433115.1 Bacteroidia bacterium
GGTGGTAGCTACTTTTTTAATAAGGGAAAACTGGTATTCGACGAACTGCTTTGGAAAATAAGGATGCTTGAAGGACGTACTTAAAATTGCTCGGTATTGTGTAATTTTGATCAATGCCATTCAAAATTCATTCAGATTATCAGCCAACAGGTGACCAACCAAAAGCCATAGAAGAACTCTGTGACGGCATTAATAATGGTTTGCTCGCCCAAACACTGCTTGGTGCAACGGGAACTGGAAAAACGTTCACCGTGGCAAATGTCATCGAGAAAATTCAGCGGCCAACCTTAGTCTTGTCTCACAATAAGACTTTAGCCGCACAATTATTCAGCGAATTCAAATCCTTCTTTCCTGATAATGCCGTAGAGTACTTTGTGTCTTACTACGATTATTATCAACCGGAGGCTTACCTACCAGTTTCGGATACGTACATAGAAAAGGATTTATCGATTAACGATGAAATCGAAAAATTAAGATTAAGAGCGACCTCAGCTTTGCTTTCCGGAAGACGAGATGTGTTGGTTGTGGCATCAGTATCGTGTATTTATGGAATTGGAAATCCGGAAGAATTCAACAAGGGAATCATTAATATCAAAGTTGGAGAAGAAATAGGCAGAAATAAATTCCTGAGGCTTCTGGTGGAGAATTTATATGCCAGAAATGATTACGATTTTGAACGAGGGAACTTCAGAGTAAAGGGAGATACCGTAGATATCTTTTTAGCTTATGCCGATTTTGCTCTGCGGGTGTTTTTCTGGGGAGATGAAATAGAAGGCATAGAAACATTCGACCCGAGTCCCAACGGTAAAAAATTAGAAGACCATGACAATTACAATATTTTCCCGGCGAACATATTTGTAACAAGTCAAAACACCATAAACCAGGCGATTGGGAATATTGAATTGGATTTGGGCAAGAGGGTCACTCAATTTGAAGAAGAAAAAAAACTCATTGAAGCACAAAGAATCAGTGAACGTGTGAATATGGATTTGGAAATGATCCGTGAGCTGGGCTACTGTTCAGGCATTGAGAATTATTCGCGCTATTTTGACCAAAGAACACCTGGCTCAAGACCGTTCTGTTTGTTAGATTATTTCCCGGACGATTTTCTGTTGGTGGTAGACGAGAGTCATGTGACTATGCCGCAGATAAAAGCCATGTATGGCGGAGACAGAGCGCGAAAAGTCAATTTGGTAGATTATGGATTCAGATTACCGGCGGCTATGGACAACAGACCACTCAAATTTGAAGAATTTTTGAGTGTGGTTGGGCAGCGAATTTACGTCAGCGCAACACCGGCAGATTTTGAGCTTCAGGAAAGTGAAGGCATTGTTGTTGAACAGATCATTCGACCTACGGGCTTACTGGACCCGGTAATTGAAGTACGCCCTAGTCTCAATCAAATTGATGATTTGATGGAAGAGATCTTACAAAGAATTGAGAACAATGAGCGCGCTTTAGTCACAACATTGACCAAAAGAATGGCTGAAGAGCTGTCTAAATACCTCATAAAAATGGGGATTAAAACCAGGTATATTCACTCTGAAGTAGATACCCTGGAAAGAGTAGAAATTCTTCAGGAACTCAGACATGGTCGTTTTGACGTACTCGTGGGTGTGAATCTCCTCAGAGAGGGATTGGATTTACCAGAAGTCAGCTTAGTGGCCATTCTGGATGCCGATAAAGAAGGTTTCCTGAGAAGCACCAGGAGCTTGGTTCAAACGGTTGGTAGGGCAGCCCGAAATGTGAATGGTAAAGTGATTATGTATGCAGATAAAATCACCGATTCCATGCAACAAACCATCGATGAGACCAACCGACGAAGAACCCTTCAGATTGATTACAATGAGGATCACAACCAAAAACCGACTCAAATAATCAAGAAAAAGGAAAATCCTTTGATGCACATCACCGGACAAGAAAAAGTATACGAGCAAGAAGACTCTGTATCTGCCATCGCTGCTGATCCTGTGATACAATACATGACCATTCCTCAGTTAGAAAAGGCGATTCAACACAGCCAGAAACTCATGCAAAAAGCAGCTAAAGATTTAGACTTTATTGAAGCCGCCCGATTGCGCGATGAAATGTTCACCTACCAGGAATTGTTAAAACAGAAAAAATCCAACTAGTTGCAATTACAATCGCAGTACTCCCCTTCTTCCGTATTCACTTGATTTTGACACACGTCTGATCCGGTAACTTCATAAAGTGCATCTCCGTTAGCTGCTCGTGCAGTGCATTGGCAATCGTCTTTCGTACATGAAACCAACACCAGAGTTGTTAGAAGGCTTACAGCAATTAATAATCTTTTCTTTGTCATACGATCTTTTTTATGATCAAAACTGAGTTAAGCAGAAAATATTATGCTTCCCATTGAAAGAAGATGCGATAGTGGCACGATTATTTGTATAATTACATTAAAATAGAGGATATGGTAAGATTAGCGATTGGAATATTATTCATAGGATGTTTGACAAGCACTGCGTGTAAATCAAAAAAAGACATGGCGAATAAAGGAGATAAAAAAACAACAGAAGTGACCCCCAGACCAGGTACACCATCTGTTACAGTGAATAGCAACTTTATGAGACCAAAGTCTAACCCCGCTGTAAGTGTTGAAAAAGCCAGTATTGATGGCAATATTCTAAACCTTGAGGTGAGTTATAGTGGTGGCTGTGAAGACCATTCTTTTGAATTGATTTCCAATGGCATGTATAAAAAGAGTATGCCGCCTCAATTGAATCTTTACCTCAAGCATACCAATAACGGAGATGCATGTAGAAAACTAGTGATGGACACACTTCAATTCAATATTGAAGATGCGAAATACCCTGGTGGAGGCGACTTAATCTTATTGATTTCAGATGGCAACTCTGAAGCCACAAGAATCACTTATCCGGCTAATTAACAGGGTAAGCCGTTTCTCGCTTTACTTCATCCATTACAAAATTACTGTCAATAGAATTGATGTTTTCTATGGCGGATAGTCTGTCAGTGATGAATTTCTTGTACTCAAACATGTCGGCCACAGCAATTTTCAAAAAGTAATCTGTTTGCCCGGCAATGTGATAACATTCCATGACTTCATGAAGTCGATTAACGCTGTTCTGGAAGTTCAAAAGATGTCCTTTGGAATGCTTGTCCAGTTTCACGGAAATAAAAGCTATGAGGTTTTTATCCACCAATGTATTGTCTACAAGCGCCACATAGTTCTTTATAACCCCTTTTTTCTCTAATTTTTTTACACGTTCAAACACGGGAGTGGTTGACAAGCCCATTTCCTGCGCCAATTCTTTATGAGTGATTCTGGCATTCGCCTGTAATCTCTCTAAAATCTTCTTATCCGTCTTATCCATACACTTAACTTTGTATCAAGTATAGAAATAAGTTCTGCTTTTAAAACTCAAGACAGAATTAAGTTCTAACAGCTTAGCGTTGATTTCTGTTCAATCAAATCTTCATGTGTAGGAGGTGCACCCCACAGTTGTGGATTTATCTCCGATTTATGGCGCATACTACCAGACAAATCTGAAGTTGATCCAGAACAACTTAAAATCATTCAACGCTCCTTCCCCCTTCGAACAAAGGATTCACAAGTTAACGGACAAAAACAGCATCCATTTTATTGAAAATAAATAACTGTGGCACCAAAATGGAGCTTCTCTTAATAGACTGTGTTTAGCTATATCAATTTGACAAAATTATTTTCAAATTGAAAAAGAACTACAACACACAAACACATAAAACACTAAAAAACAGAACAATAAAACCCAAACAATCGAAGGCACACAATTTGAACACACCATTAAAAACAAGCTTATGAAAAATCAACAGAAAACCGTGAAAGTTGCCATTGTAGACGATAGCGACTTCTTTAACTCAGTGATCTCAAGACATGTTGAACAAACTTTAGAAAAACTCAACATTCATGAGCAAATAGATTACACACTACACTCTTTCCTAAATGCCAGAGACTTTATGAGAAATTATCCCGAGCAGTACGACATACTTTTGCTGGACTATTACCTAGGTGACGGTTATACCGGGATGGATATTATTGAGGTGCTTGAACCCTATAAAAACAACATAGTAATTGCGATTATTTCTCAACAAAAGAATTTACAAACCAGTCGCATAACTGTGTCGAAAGGAGCAACAACCTTTATTAAAAAAGACCGGGAACTCCTTGAATCAACGAGTCTTTTTGTTGAAGACATGGTTCATGCCAACTTTATTAGCAAAAACTCTGGTAATCGATTTTTCGCCTGACAAACGAATTCTTGACTAAATTTAATCCGGAGCGCATTCACCAACTAAACCTTCCCACATGAAAAAAGTACGTATTGAAGTAAAGGTTGCCTTGCTAATGGCTGTTGCCCTGGCTTTTGTGGCAGTTATTGCGGTTCATACCTATGATCGTTTTTCCACCATTGTTTCAGATGTCCGACAAGAAGCTAAGCCAGACATGAAATTATTTGTTGTGAAGTCACTGTTGGCCGACATAATTGAATCCGAAAACCATGTAAAGTCCTACACACTTACTCAGGATTCGTCTTACTACGAGAGTTTTCAAAAATCTAAAGACAAATTAAGCAACAGGATTGACAACATTCTGGTAAATCATGCGATCTCAGACAAAGAATTGCCTTTTTTTGAATCTCTTGAATTACTGATAGAAGAAAAACTGCTCATCTCTGATGAGGTGATGTCCCTTCAAAGTGAATTCAACGCTCAGGAAGCACTGGAACAGGCCAAAACCGCCATCTCGAGAGAAAGGACTTCAACATCATCAACGGAAACTGTCTCAACTAAAGCACGTGACACCTTGTCTCAACAGACAGAACCCGAAAAAACAAAGAAAAAAATGGCGGAATGGAAAA